>JAGVNU010000099.1 GCA_020053105.1 Thermodesulfovibrionia bacterium | reverse complement strand
GCAAAGGATGTTGAATTAGTGCATTCTGATAAACCACCGGTATCGGGAAGTGTTGGCCTTGGCGCGTTCAACAAATATGTATTCAGAGGATATGAATTGAGCGCTGACAGCGTTGTGATTCAACCGTCCGTAAGCGTGTCGTACAAATATTTTTCAGCCTCTTTCTGGGGTAACATCGACAGTGAGGAACATCCGACACAGAATTTTGTCCCTGACAGAGAGGACCAGAAGAGCTTCAACGAAACCGATTTGACTCTGAGCTATACGTTTGTAATAGATAAGCTCAGCATGACAGCAGGTTATATTTATTACGGCACAAAATATGCCGCTGAAACAGAGGAGCTGTTTCTTACCCTGGGCTATGACACATTGCTGAAGCCGACTCTGTCGGTCTATCGCGATATAACCGAATATTCGGGCACGTATGCGAACCTTTCGGTGGCCCATTCTCTCCCGCTGATTAAAGACATTACCCTCGATCTCGGAGCATCAGCAGGTTATTTTGTGGGAGATAACGATTACTGGAATACATTTGAAGAATCGACAGGCGATTATACCGGCGATAAATACAAGGCGCTTCATGACGGCATGGTCAAAGCGGGCCTGACGATTCCGGTTGCAGAGAATATCAGTGTCCAGCCGGTTGCACAATACTGGTTCCCGCTTTCGAACAAGGCAAAGAAGACTATTGACGGATCTTCATACAATTTCAACGGGAAACTTGATGATACGCTTGTTGCAGGCGTCAATATGACACTTAGTTTCTAGGGAGGATATATGAAACGGTTTTTGATCTTATTAATAATGATTGGATTATTGGGCCTGGCAGGCCTTGGCTTTGCAGAAGAAGCCCCGGTTGCCCCGGCAGTGACTGAGCCGGCAGCTGCTGCGGCAGCTCCGGCACCGGGACCTGATGCGAACGGTGCAAATACATTGAAGAGCAATCCGGAGGCCCCTGTGGATTATGTGTGGATTCTGGTCTGTGGTTTTCTCGTTATGTTTATGCAGGCTGGTTTTGCGATGGTTGAGACCGGCTTTTGCCGCGCCAAGAATGCGACGAACCTGATGGCAAAGAACCTTCTTGACTTTGTTATCGGATCACTCGGTTTCTTTGTAATAGGATATACCATTCTGAAAGGCTCTGATGTATCAGGCTTGTTCGGCACTGGCCCGCTTTTTTTGCGGGGGGCACAGTACGACGTCGGGAAATACCTGGACTTCTTCTGGCAGTTGGTATTTTGTGCTACGGCAGCGACTATAGTTTCAGGGGCTGTAGCTGAAAGGCTCAAGTTCTCTTCGTACCTGATTTACAGCGTCGTAATCAGCCTGTTTGTTTACCCCATATTCGGACATTGGGTGTGGGGAGGAGGATGGCTATCCAAGCTCCCCTTCGGTATGGGACATCTTGATTTTGCCGGCTCCGGCGTTGTTCACACAGTAGGCGGGATGTTCGCCCTCGGAGCAGCGATAGTCCTGGGGCCGAGGTTTGGGAAATTCACAAAGGATGGAAAGGCCAACGCGATCCCGGGACACAGCATAACACTGGCGGCCCTCGGTGTATTCATACTCTGGTTCGGCTGGTTCGGCTTTAACCCGGGGTCGACATTTAATGCGCACCATCTGAGGATATCGGTGATCGCGGTAAATACCAGTCTGGCTGCGGCAGCAGGGGGATTTTCAGCGTTGATGTTCGTGTTTGTAAAGACAAAGAAATACGATGTAGGCATGGCGCTGAACGGCGTGCTTGCAGGACTTGTTGCAGTTACTGCGCCTTGCGCATGGATAGAGGCATGGGCCGCGGTAGTAATCGGTTTGATAGCAGGCATACTTGTGGTAGTAAGCGTGTTCACCGTTGAAAGATTACACATTGACGACCCTGTCGGGGCGGTATCGGTCCATGGGGTCAACGGTATCTGGGGCCTCATCAGCGTGGGAATATTTGCCGACGGCACGTATGGGAATTATTCTACCGACGCCCCGTTTGCCACAGGGCTTCTTTATGGAGGCGGCTCCGGGCAGTTGATGTCCCAGATTATAGGAGCAGGAGCTGCGGCCGTATGGGCGTTTGCATGCGGTTACATTTTATTCAGGATAATGGATTCAGTGGCTGGAATAAGGGTCTCCCCCCAGGAGGAGCTCAAAGGGCTTGACGTATACGAGCACGGCGGGGCCGCGTATCCTGATTTTATAACTCATAACAACTGAAGGATGGAGGTTTGATATGCAAAGGATAACAGCAATTATAAGGTTTGAAAAGTTTGAAGATGTCAGGGCCGCCCTGGAGAAAAAAGGATACCCCGGCATCTCGCTTACCAGGATAGAAGGACACGGCAGGCAGAAAGGCCTGACACAGCAATTCAGGGGAAGAGAATATACGATAGACATGCTTCCGAAGTTTAAACTGGATATGGTGGTGAAGGACTCCGATACAAAAGCCATCGTCGACACCATTATGGCTGCGGCCAGGACCGGTGAGACAGGAGACGGGAAGATATTCGTTTCACCCGTCTCGGAGGTTTATCGTATCAGGACAGGTGAACAAGGGGAAGCGGCAATTTAGGTTTAATGAATAAGCAAGCACCCCCGGTGCATGGTTTAATGAACAATTAAGAAGTAACTCCCCCGCCCCCCTCTTAAATAACGAGGGGGGCGGAGAACTTTGGGTCCTTTTTATTAAAGCTACAAAATTGATGCTACAAAATTGTACCTGGCTACTGAAATGTATCTCCGTGTCCGTACAGATTACATTTAAATCAATGGGTTTCATCTGGCACGTTTTTAGCAAAAGGATATGCAGTGCAGTTAATACATGCAATTCAAAAAACGGAGGAAAGATGAAAAGGTTATTAAGTATTTTGGTTATCACTTTAACAATGTTAAGTTTTGCAAACATTGTTATTGCCGAAGAGGAACAGATTGCTCCTGCAGCAACGGAAGCGGTTTCCCCTGCAGCAAGCAGCGCACCGAAGGTTGATACGGGAGATACCTCATGGGTTTTAATCTCCTCGGCCCTTGTGATGCTGATGACACCTGGGCTCGCATTATTTTATGGAGGAATGGTCAGACGTAAAAACGTATTGGGAACAATCATGCAGAGCTTTATAGCTCTCGGTGTAATGACTATTCTATGGGTGCTTTACGGCTACAGCCTTTCATTCGGTCCGGATGTCGGCCACATTATCGGCAATCTCGACTGGATAGGCTTGAAGGGTGTCGGGCTTGAGCCTAATCCGGATTACGCAGCAACAATCCCGCATCAGGCATTCATGATTTTCCAGATGATGTTTGCGGTCATCACACCGGCGCTGATAACCGGTGCGATTGCCGAACGGTTCAAATTCAGCACTTATCTGGTATTCCTTGTGATCTGGGCCACCTTCGTATATTTCCCACTGGCGCACTGGGTATGGGGAGTCGGAGGATGGATAAGGAACCTCGGGGCCCTTGATTTCGCCGGCGGTCTTGTTGTGCATATCAGCTCAGGCGTGTCGGCCCTTGCCGCTGCAATCTTTGTCGGGAAGAGAAAGGGATATGGTAAAGAACCGATGATGCCGCATAACATTACCATGACTCTCATAGGCGCATCATTATTGTGGTTCGGATGGTTCGGGTTTAACGGAGGCAGCGCGGTTGCGTCAGGCTCTCTTGCGACTTCAGCTTTTGTAGTTACACATATCGCAACAGCGGCAGCGGCGTTGTCCTGGATGTTTGCAGAATGGAAGCACAGAGGCAAACCTACTGCGCTCGGCGCAGCATCAGGCGCGGTCGCTGGTCTTGTTGCAATTACCCCTGCATCAGGTTTCGTAGGTCCCATGTCATCCATCGTCATCGGGCTTGTAGGCGGGGTAATTTGCTACATGGCAATTAATCTTAAGTCAAAATTCGGCTACGATGACTCTCTCGATGTAGTGGGCGTCCACGGCGTCGGAGGCACATGGGGTGCAATTGCTACGGGCCTCTTTGCGTCAAAGGCGATTAACGCAGCAGGCAATGACGGCCTGTTTTTCGGTAACCCGTCACTATTGGTCAACCAGTTAATCAGCGTGGGCGCAGCATGGGTTTATTCATTTGTGATTACGCTGATTATATTAAAACTGCTTGATGCAACTATGGGACTGCGCGTTGACGAAGAGAGCGAGTATGCCGGATTAGACCTCGCTCAACATGGAGAAAGCGGATATACATTATAAATAATTTGTAGGGGCACGGCGCGCCGTGCCCTGCGCATAACAAGGGCGAGGTGACCTCGCCCCTACAAAACGGAGACAATATGAAAAAAATAGAAGCCATTATCAAACATTACAAACTCGATGAAGTGAGAGACGCCCTGAATAAAATAGGTGTACAGGGCATGACAGTCACCGAGGTCAAAGGCTTTGGAAGGCAAAAGGGTCACATGGAAGTCTACAGGGGGGTTGAGTATGAGGTGAAGTTTCTTCCAAAGGTCAAGATAGAGGTGGCAGTACCGGCGGAAAGGCTTGAAGACATTCTCAGGGTAATTCAGGACAACGCGAGGACCGGTGAAATCGGAGACGGGAAGATCTTTGTTTCCAACCTGGAGGATGTTATCAGGGTCAGGACAGGTGAAAGAGGGAGGGATGCCATTTAATAACCTCAATATTATTTGAGGCTTAATAGGCAGACAATCCTCATCAGGATGCTACAAGACTGTAGTCAGTACAACATGGTAGCATCCATGTCTTATCGATTTTAATTAAATTCAGCGAGTTACAGTCTGGCATGGTTTTAGCAATAACACATACCGGGTATACTAATGACTTTAAAAAACAAAATAGAGCTTATTGAAAAGGAAGAGATAATCAAGGCCCTTGAGGAATCCGGTTTTGTCATAGTACACGCGGCCAGAAAACTTGGAATCACCGAACGAATGATCGGTTACAAGATCAAAAAATATAAAATCAGGATCATAAAATATAGTGATGGTTTCAGTAAAAGCATAAGCATCGACACAGCAAATAAAGATATTAAGAATAATCAACTGTAAAAGGATGGGGTTGATCTCAGCCATACGAAGAATCAGAATCCGGATGGATAGCATAAAGGTGTCGCGCACCGGTCGTTGAACAATGAATGTTGATCGGCTGCGGACGATCTTAGAAGTTTTCGCTCTTTGACATCGCGATTTGTCCTACATAATTGTAACGCCTACAATTATGTAGGCGCCGTTTATCCGCAACCTCTTAAAATTAAACCATTTCACCTTGGCATATTTCTTGTTAAATATAACGGTAATTTCCCACAAAATTGTAACCTTTGTTGCAAGGGATATAATTGACCGGAAAATAAATCAGGAGGTATGTTTCATGAAAATGGTTACCGCTGTCATCAAGCATTTCCGGCTTGACGATGTAAGGAAGGCCCTGACAGACATGGGGGTCATAGGAATGACTGCCACCGAGGTCAAGGGCTTCGGCAGGCAGAAAGGCCACATGGAAGTCTACAGGGGTGTTGAATACGAGGTACGGTTCCTTCCAAAGGTCAAGATTGAAGTGGCCATATCGGATGAAAAACTCGACGACGTGCTTAAGGCAATACAGGAAGGCGCGAAGACAGGGGAAATAGGAGACGGGAAAATATTCATCTATGACCTCCAGGATGTAATAAGGATAAGGACCGGCGAGAGAGGGGAGGAGGCGATATGATGAATATTAAGAATTTAAAATTTTTCATCTTCACCATTCTTATGTGTGCGTTTGCAAACCCTGCCTTTGCAGGCGAGGCCTTAAAACCTGACACAGGGGATACAGCATGGATACTCATATCCGCAGCTCTCGTAATGTTGATGACTCCGGGGCTGGCCCTGTTTTACGGCGGTATGGTCAGGAGGAAAAATGTCCTGGGAACGATTATGCATAGCTTTATGGCAATTCCGATTATCAGCCTTCAG
>JAGVNU010000092.1 GCA_020053105.1 Thermodesulfovibrionia bacterium | reverse complement strand
TAATCTCATTTTCTTAATTTCTAAATCTCTTAATACAATCCCCCTCGCTTTAAAGTATATTCTGTTATCTTTTAAATTCAGGACGAAATAGATATTTTTCTTCTGTGCAAGTGAGAGCTCTGACTGAAGGAACAGGCGTTCATCTTCCGGACTTTTCAGCGCTTCACAACGGGCTTCTGCGCTTATAAAGAGGACAAAAAAAACATGTATTAAAAGGACTGTTCTCCAGAGACGCATCCTAAAAAATTATCACCTTAGACCCTATCGGAGTATTCTTAAATACATATTCAAGGTCCTCGTCCCCTACCCTGACGCATCCGTGAGTGACATTCCTCCCCAGCATTCTTGTATATAATGTACCGTGGATCAGATAGCCGTTGCCTATAGCAAGGGCATAATCCCCTAACATCCCGCTTTCAACCCGGTCACCATAATTGCTCGGTATTTTTTCACCTTCTTCAACAAAGGCCCAGTCAGGTTTTATCCAGTCCGGGTTCTCAATCTTTGACTTGACCGAATGCTCGCCTCTCGGGGTGTCAAATACCCAGGTCCTTTTGCCTGAAGGTTCTGTCAGCACGTTTCCGCTGCCGCTTGATATAACAGCCTCACGCAACGTAATATCTCCCTTTTTCAGATAGAGTCTGTTTCTTGCCGTGTCAATAACTATGTATATGCCTCTGGGAGAAAGGGAACTGATTTTCTTTTTAAGGGCAGAAGGTTTCCCTTTGAGCGGTGCTGCAGAAGTCCCTGGGGCCTTTTTGACCTGCATGGTGTCATCTGCGGCCGCACTGCTTCGACCTGCAAGGTAGTAACCCAGGCATTCTAGTGAAAGGAACAATACCAGTATTACAGCCGGCATAATATATTTAGCTCTTTTTAACATGTTGCTATAACTCTTTCATTGCGGATGTTACGCTGTTTTCATATTCAATGGCCCCGACAATAGTAACAGGGGTCCCTACATCCACAATCCTGAATAGTTCATCTATATGGTGATCTTCCATTGCCACGCATCCATAAGTCATTCCTCTCTTCCCGCCGCCGTGTATCTCTATGAGACCGCCTATAGCGGCTCTTTGGGGAATCAGGCCCTTCTTCTTCGCAATGGCAAACTGTCTCCTGTCATCTTCATTGGGATAGTTTATCAGCAATGCCCTGTAAAAACGGCTTCCCGGCACTTTTTTGATAACCTGGTATTTCCCTTCAGGTGTTGCCTTGTCGCCTGCATACAGCTTGTCATGCGAGCCGTTAGTGCCCAGGCCTATCTCATATGTTTTGTAGGACCTGCCGCTTTTATAAAGATAAAGCCTCTTGTCAACTTTGCTCACGACTATTGAGTACGATTGTCTCCTCTTTGAGGCCTCAACTGCCTCGTTCACCCAATTACGCCATTTGGTTATTTTGGCATTATCGGTATACCTGTTAAGTATAGGCAAAATTGAGTTGGCCGCCTGCTCTGTATACATGGACATGCCCTTGAGCTTTTTTTCGGCATCCGTATAACACTGTCTTTCACTTAGCACGCATATCTCTGCCAATTGCAGTTCCGCCTTTGTCAGCGCCCTGCTGGAAAGTCTTCCTTCATTAATAAGAGAAGCGAGTTTTCGGAGGGTCTCAATCCTGTTCTGGAAAAAAGCTATCTGATTGGCAATATTGCCCGATATGATGCGCTTGTGCTCATTTACTTTTGCTTCAAGCACTTTCCCCTGCGCGAGGATATTAGTGAATTCAAGCTTGATGTCCTTATAATTCCTGAACCATGCAAACCGTTGGTTCCGGCTTAGAAGATGGAGTTGTCCATCGCGAAGACTTCTTTTGTAGGTCTTGTATTCTGCAGGCATATAGATTTCTGCACCAGCCTTCCAGAGGCCAAGTTGCTGTTGTTCAGCCTCACTGACCTCCGGAGGGACCGGTGCACTATTGCATCCCGTCAGAATACTTAAAACTATTAACAGAAAAACCGTCTGTATCAAGCCACGAATCAAAACGGGAAATCTCCAAACATACTTTATATTACCTCTTTTTTGCGGCCTTTACTTTTTCAAGCGCCTCAGTAATCTGGGTAGAAATTCCTGCTGCCTTGTCCTTTATACCATTGGCTTTGTCCAAAGCAACAAAGTAATCTTCACTGGTCATCAGGCCCTGTACCTCAGTGAGTGCAGTCTCAAGTCCCTGTACATCTGCATTGAAGGCCTCGAGATCAGCCATTGAGCCTTTTCCCCTGGGTGCTTTTGCCAGAAGTGCCTTTGCATCCGCTACAGCCATAGTTGCAGCATCAAGAGCAGCCTGTGCATCTGTTTTTGCTTTTTCTTTTCTTGCGGGTAGTTCTGCCTGGAGGGCTTCAGCCTTTGCCTTTACCTGGGTCAGCATTTCTTTTGTCTTGTCATAGTTCTTGAAAAATTTTCCATCCTGCACAGCCATTTCATCCTGCGCTGCGGTCATTTCGCTCTGAATAACATTTAATTCTTCTTTTGCATACTTCTCGCCGCCTTCTGCTGCAACTGCCTCTAATACAGCCTTTGAATCAGTTAATTCCTGTTCAGGCTTCTTGGAACAACCAAGCAATAAGGCCAATATCATTACTCCAAGTGCCAGATAAATAATTCTCTTTTTGTTCATTTTCTATTTCCTCTCTTTTTGATTTTACACAATCCCACGAATAATAATCCATGAGACGTTTTATTAGTTCCCGGCTTAATGCCGGTCTTCCCGCCTTCTTATCTTAGCAGGTGATTTGTTTATCTTTAATCCCTATTCCTCCTTTCAAAAGGAAATAAAAAAGCAATATTCATACCAGATGAAAAAAGCCATGAAAATAGCACATATAAACTGGAAGATTTCCTATTTCAGGAAGACATTCCCCTTTTAGGGACACTTACTAATCTTATAGCGACGGATTTTCTTATAAATAAAGCTCAGGCCGTATGTTCCATTTCTCCGCCACTTCATAACCGCTTACAATGTCCTTTCCACCCTTCGACAGATCAAGGTCATAGGGCGGCACAACTTGCCTGGCTTTTCTGGTGTCATAAACAATACGGACACTCGGCTGCAGTAAATTTTCCTTCCCCTGATCAAGTACAACTCCAAGGAGTCCGCTTTCAAGCCGCACCAGTGAACCTACGGGATATATTCCCACACACCGGATGAACTGCTGTACCAGGTCCTTGCTGTACGAATCGTTCCACTCATAGAGTTTTTTCAGCACTTCAGTGGGTTCATATCTGCGCTGATAACAACGCTGAGATGTCATGGCATCATATACATCCGCTATGGCCGCTGCCTGCCCGCAGATGCTGATATCATCCCCTTTCAGACAATTGGGGTATCCTTTTCCGTCTAATCTTTCGTGGTGCTGAGAAGCTATAATGACCGACAATTCAGAAATACCCTCAGTTTTTTCGAGGAATAAATGGCTGTACTCAACATGCTTCTTCATAAGCTCATATTCGTGGTCATTTAATATCCGCTTGCTGTTCAGGATTTCCTCAGGCACCTGCATTTTGCCCACATCATGCAGCATTGCGCCGACCCCAATCTCTTTCAGCTGCCGGGAATTAAATCCGAGATGTTTGGCAAATGAAATCATAAGTACGCACACACTAAGTGAATGCATATATGTATACTCATCAGCTTGTTTGATTCTTCCAAGAATAATAAGGGCGTCCTGATTGCGGAATATGGAATCAACCATTTTATCGACCACCTTCTCGACCTTTTCTGTCTTGATAGGCCTGCCGAATCTCACTTCCTCCATTATGGTAAAGACTGTCTGTTTTGCCTCGTCCTTTATCTCTCTGGCCCTTATAATCTCTTTTTCTAACGGCTCTTTTCTAATTGACGAATATTTTGGACCGGTAATCTTGTCCGTTGCCTTCTGGATCTCCCGGTCCAGCGCCTCTCTAACCGGGAAGTGCTCAACATCCGGCCCCCTGTCCGTATCAATGTAAACCTCCTGGATTCCGAGTTCTGAAATTTTTCTGATAGCAGCAGCGTCTTTAATTTTTATGCTGTTTTTGAGAAAAGGGTGCCGTAGCCATCCACAATTCATATCGTGGATGAACATCCCCGGGCTCAGGTGTTTTACGTTTACTTTTTTGATCATGGCGTCATAACAAAGTCACGTGTTGCTATGTATTATTTCGGAAAAAACTGCTCCGAACTGTACCCGTTATCGAGTTTTAGTTTGCCGGGGTCAAATAAGAAGCGCGTAAGCGCAAAATACAGGTATCCGCTTACCGGGGGGGGTCAGATGCTGTTTATTATTTACCGTTTTTGTTTTCATACATCAATTTATCGGACAGGGAAAGCAGCTCGTCAATGGAACGGGGGTGATAGGGATCATACCGGATTATGCCTATACTGATTAACAATGCGTAACGGCGGTCTTTCCGTGAATTGAGGGCCTCAAGCCCCTCTTCCAGCCTTTTTTTGATTATCACCTCGCTGTCCGGCTCCGACACTTCAACAACCACGGCAAATTCATCTCCTCCGAGGCGGGCAATGATATCCGATTCGCGAAAAGTGTCCTTGAGCAGCTCGGCAAATTCCAGCAGCGCAGCGTCCCCTTCTTTATGGCCCAGGGTATCATTTATTGCTTTAAGCCCGTCCAGGTCGGCGTAAATTACCGACATGGTCCGTTTGGAACGCTCGGCAACCTTCAGCTGTTTTTGAGCAAGAGAAAAAAATCCCCTTCTGTTCAGCAGCCCCGTCAGCTCATCAGTAATAGACATTGTGCGGAGGATATCCTCCATCTTTTTACGTTCCGTTATATCACGCGCAATATGGAGCAGCCCTGCAAGCTTATTGCCGGCGTCAAACCGGGGGATGGCCCGAATTTCAAGATACATGTTTAAATACGGTTCAGACATTTCGAAACTGACCGGCATGCCTGACTTAATACAGTCACAGCTTGGACATCCCTCCATCGGGTCGTCTTTCCCGTGATAATATTTATAGCACTTGGTGCCAGGCAGCAAAAAAGGCAGGCCGAGAATTTGTTCAGCCGCCTTATTTGCCCTGATAATATTGAAGTCCCGGTCGTGAATGGTGATCATGTCGGTAATAGTATTGAATGTATGTTCCCAATCCTGCTTGGCCTGAAGAATTGCTTCCGAGGCCTTCTTCCGTTCGGTAATGTCTTTGGAAACGATGGTTACCGCCGTTATTGCACCTTCAAGGTCTTTCACAGGACTGAACGTCTGCAGAAAGTATCTATTGTCCCTCCGGCTGTTATATTCATGCATGGCGGACTTGCCGGTTGAAAATACGTCGTTGAGCTTACCAACAAACTCCCTGGTTTCTTCCGGAGAATGAAATTCAGCATATGCCTGCCCCAGGGTCCGCCTCTCTGTCAGGCACAGTCGCGACAAATGCTTTTTATTAATATAAAGATACCTGCAATGCCTGTCGACCAGGTATATGGAATCTTCTGTTGAGTCTACTAATGAACGGAACTTTTCTTCGCTTTTCTGCAGAGATTCCTCAGCCCTGCTGCGTCCCGCCTCAAGCACCTCCAGTTCAGCAATTCTCCGCCGCAATTGCGCTATTTCATCTATGAGCTGCTCTTTTGTATTGTCCTGGTCTTCCATCGTTATTGTCCCTTATGTCCTTTTAAAATTAATATGATCGAAGTTTCTTTGCTATCGGATTATATCCGGAGATACCCTGAGTATGGGGAATACGGGGTTATACCTCTGCAGGCAAAACAATCCTGAACACAGAGCCTTCTCCTTCTTTACTTTCAGCCTCAATAGTGCCGCCGTGCGATACGATAATTTTCTGAACAAGAGCCAGGCCGAGGCCTGTGCCATCCTGCTTTGTTGTATAAAAAGGAAGGAAGATTTTTTGAATAACGCCTTCCGGAATTCCGGTCCCCGTGTCCCTGACTATAATTTCGGCCTTGTCCTGAAGGCTGCCGACATCGATTTCAAGCATGCCTCCTTCCGGCATCGCCTCGACAGCATTGGCAAAGAGATTAGTCAGTGCCTGTCTCAGAAGCACTTTATCGGCCTTGACGGGTACAGGACAGGCTGCATTGATTTTAACATCTATTGAAGCGTGACTGCCAGCTGCTGCTTCAGCCGTCTCTCTGATAATATCATTCAGGACCAGATGCTCCCTGTTCAGGAAAGTGGGTTTTGCAAAGGCGAGAAGCTCAGAGATGATCTTGTCCATAACACTGATCTCGGACTGGATCGCGTCAACAGTTCCTTTATTTGAAGGCTCAACCTTTTTACTGAGGAGTTTGGCGTATCCGGAGATTACCGACATTGAATTTCTCAGTTCATGAGAGATGCCCGCCGACATCTCTCCAAGCTGGCTCAGCCGCTGCTTCAGCTCGACCTGCGACTGGAGCGCCTTGATGTCGGTCAAGTCGGTAAAGACAAAGATAAGACCAATTTTTTCACCTGCTGAATTTTTCAGCTGCGAGGTCGTTATGCCAAGCCAGACATGCCTTCTGTCGTCAGTGATATAAGGGTATTCGGCCCTTGATACGGTTTTATCTTCATTTAAAAGCACTGCCAATGGTTCCCTGAAAACCTCATCGTATCTTTTTCCGATAGTCCCAGCTGCATCTGTCCCCAATATCTTATGAGCTGCCTGATTTATACTTTTGATCCTGAGGGAATTATCAACGCTTATTACCCCGCTTGGAACACTTTGAAGGATATTTTCATTATACGCCTCCATCCTTATTGCCTTTTCCTCGGCAAAGGCCTTTAACCTTTCAAGCTCTATTTCCTTCTCCTTGAGCTTTGTCATAAGATCATGGAAGGTATCAACTACAAAGCCTACGTCGGAGCCCCCCCTTCCCGCCCCGCGCGTTTCTATAACCTTGCGTCCTCTGTTGATATACGCCCTGGCCGATATTATTAATACTACAATTAATATAATTGCGCCGGCGCCCCATAAGTACTGCATACCGTTGCCCGCCATCGCCTTGACCAGCAGGACCCCGATAAGCGAGCCGAAAATCACAAACAGTGCGATGGTGATAACCCTGATATAAGAACGATCACGCATGGAAATACCACCTGAAAATGTCCAGACCCCAGAAAAGGCTGATGAGAGCGCCCAGCGCGAGATAAGGGCCAAATGGTATCCTGGAACCCCATTCCCTCCCCTTTAACATGATCAGTAAAACCCCGATTACCGAACCGAACAGACTTCCCACAAATGTTGTAAGAAGGACGCCCTTCCAGCCGAGCAAACCGCCGACCATCGCCATCATCTTGATGTCTCCTCCCCCCATCGCGTCCTTTCTAAAGACCGCTTTCCCCAGTATCGCGACTAAATAGAAAAAAACTCCTCCTGCCGCAAAACCGGTAAGCGACCCACTGAGTCCCAAGAGATCACCGGAGAAAGGATCAGGCATTATTGTGGAACCGAGGACAATTGCAATGGGAATGCCCGGCAGGGTAATGCTGTCGGGAATGATCTGATAATCCAGATCAATAAAAAAGATGACTGTCAAGACAGATACAAAAATAAAATAAACCGCTATAATCCAGGGGGAGTCCATGCCGAATCTTCTCAGGACCAGCGCATAAAGGGCCGCGTTGATAAATTCTACAAGCGGATATCTGAGAGACAACTTGGCCTTACAGTATCTGCACCTGCCCATCAGAATGATGTAACTTAATATCGGGATGTTGTCATAGAACCTGATCGGCCTGCCGCAGGAAGTACACCTTGATGCAGGCCTTACTATAGATTCATCCTTCGGTACGCGATAGATACATACATTGAGAAACGATCCTATGATTGCGCCCAGAATTACGACCGGGAGATAAATCATTCTTCCCGAAGCTTGCTGATTTTGTCAGCCTCCACTTTATATTGATTAACTGTCTCTTTTAAATCCTTCAGCTCACTTAGGGCATGCTTGATGGTAAAATCCTGAAAGACATCCGTTTCTCCCTTTTCCCGGAGGTCCACTACCCTCTTGCCGATGTCCCTTAACAGGTCATCAATTTTATCTTCAACCTTGCTCTTTTCGTAGAAAAGCTTTGCTATGGCTGTCTCGGCCCTGGTTCTTTCTGCGAGGAATGATGCGAGCCATTTGATGCGTTCTATGCCCATCATCAGATTTTTTCTTATTATGTCTATCATGTTCCCCTCCCTTTTTCAGAGGTAAGAGTTACGAATATAGAGTCGGGAAATAAAATCAATTGTTTCTTTTCTCCGTAACTCATTACTCTTAACTCTACTAACTCTTTATAAGTTCCAGTCTGCCCATCCATTTTCTCTGCAGCATTTCTTTCAGTAAAGGATACCTGTCCAGTTCAGGGTTGGTTTCAATTAAATCAAAGGCCTCTTTCCTGGCTCTCTCAAGCGCTCCGATATCCCGTACTATATTAGCAATTTTCAGATCAGGAAGTCCCGACTGCCTTGTGCCGAAGAAATCACCCGGCCCCCTTATGGCAAGGTCCTCTTCCGCTATCCTGAATCCGTCCCCGGTGGTCTCCATTGCCTTAAGCCGCCTCCCCGCATCTTCACTGAAAGGAGGGTATGCCAAAAGCAGGCAGTGAGAATCATATCCCCCCCTCCCTATTCTGCCCCTCAGCTGATGAAGCTGTGCAAGACCGAATCTCTCTGAGTGCACGACAAGCATAAGGGAGGCATTAGGCACATCTATTCCAACTTCAATCACAGTTGTCGCTACAAGCATGGCAATGTCCCCTGATTTGAACATTGCCATAACCGACTCCCTGTCGTCATGGTGCATTTTTCCATGAACAAGCCCGATCTTCATGTCCGGGAAGATCTTTCTTAATGCCTCGGCCCCCTCAATAGCGGACTTGAGATCAAGTTTCTCGGATTCCTCAATAAGCGGATATACTATATAAACCTGCCTCCCCAGAGACAGCTCCCTCCGGATCAAAGAGTATACCCTGTCCTTCTGCGACGGGAAAAATATCTTTGTAATAATCGGCTTCCGGCCGGCCGGCAGCTCATCAATGACCGCTATATCAAGGTCTCCATACAGCGTCATGGCCAGCGTCCTGGGTATTGGCGTTGCGGTCATGATCAGTATATCCGGATTAAATCCCTTGCGCCTGAGGGCCGCGCGCTGGACCACTCCGAAGCGGTGCTGTTCGTCAATTATCGCAAGACCGAGCTTTTTAAACTGCACCGTCTCCTGTATCAACGCGTGGGTCCCGATTACAATCTGAGCGCCTCCCCCTGAAATATCATCAACAGGTTTGTCTTTCCTGCCTGAAGTCAACAGCACAACTTTTAAACCGAGATCTTCAACCATCCTGTGTATATTGATGAAATGCTGTTCGGCAAGGAGCTCCGTAGGCGCCATCAGACAGGCCTGATAACCGTTTTCAACAGCAATAAGCATGGACACAAGGGCCACTACTGTCTTTCCGCAGCCGACATCGCCGTGTACAAGCCTGTTCATTTGAAAAGGCCTCTGCATATCGGCCTTTATTTCATCCAGGACCCGCTTCTGTGCGTTAGTCAGCTTAAAGGGAAGGCTGTTTAAGAATTTATTAACCAGTCCGTCTTTAGCGCTGAAGCTGATGCCCTTTTCCGCGTTCTCCCTTTTTTTAAGGACCGCCAGTCCGAGCTCCAGAAGAAAAAATTCATCAAAGACAAGACGCCTGTGCGCCGGGTCCGCGCCCCTGTTTAAGGCTGACACATCGATAAACTCCTCGGGGAAATGCGCCTCTTTGACCGCCCAGCCCAGGGGTTTCAGGTTGTTCCTCTTGAGGACCTCTTCAGGCAGATAATCTTCTACTATGAAAGAATAGGCCTTTATTGTATTGAACATCAGGGTCCTGATCTGTTTCGGGGAAAGCCCTTCAGTGGCTTTATATACGGGGACTATCCTGGACGTATGTATAAGGGTATCTTCGCTGCCGAACAGCTCGAAGTCGGGGTTTTCCATCTCCAGTCCGGAACCTGTATACGGATTGCCTTTTACAGTCCCTCTTAAAATGACCTTCTGCCCTTTCTGAAAATATTTTTTCAGGTACGGCTGGTTGAACCATCTGGACTTGAGAAAGCCCGTTTCATCACTCACCGTGAGTTCAAAGATCTTCATTCTCTTCCTCGGGGTGGTGATTATATCCGCAGAAACCACTTGGCCTAAGACAGTTTCGTGATTTCCGGGCTTCATGCTGCTAATTTTATTGAGGTCCTTCCGGTCTTCATACCGCCAGGGGAAATAGTAAAGGATGTCTTCGATTGTTTCAATGCCCATCCGATTAAGGAGATTCGCCCGGGCCGGGCCGACCCCCTTCACATACTGGACATGGGTATCTCTTGATATCTGCGGACTGTAATCAGATATTTTAGTCCGGGCAGGGTCGTTATTGTTCTTCATCCTCAGAGGCTTTGTCCTCTCGGGACCGTTTTTTTTCCTCTTCGTTTATCCGGCGTTCCTCCTGAAGCTCACCAAGCTGATTTTCAGCCTCACCCTTCCTCATCTTGCTGTATTCTGTTTCGCTGATGATATCTATGTCCCAGCCGGTGAGTTTCATTGCCAGTCTGACGTTCTGGCCCTTTTTGCCGATTGCTATCGATAGCTGCTGGTCATTAACAACAACCATCGCGGTTTTTTCCTCTTCATTTATTCCGATGCTTTCCACAGAGGCCGGGCTTAAAGCCTTTGCTATAAGGACCCGGGGATCTTCAGTCCAGGGTATTATGTCAATTCTTTCCCCTCTCAATTCTCTGACGATCGACTGCACACGCGTGCCCTTCATGCCCACGCATGCACCGACAGGATCTACCATGGGGTTTTTGGAATAAACCGTCAGTTTTGTCCTGTCGCCGGCTTCCCTCACAATGTTTTTTATGACTACAAGGCCCTCGTAAATCTCCGGTATCTCCATTTTAAAAAGCTCTGCCACAAAATTCGGGTGGGTCCTTGAAAGCATGATTGCTGGCCCCCTTGGCGTAATTCTTACATCTTCTATGTAGGTCCTGATTGTTTCGCCCCGCTTGAGACTCTCCGTGGGAAGCGTGGCTTTTATCGGCAAAGTGGCTTCAGCCCTTCCGAGCGCCACGAAATAACTGCCTTTTTCCTTGCGGATTATCACTCCGCTCACAATCTGCCCTGCCTTGTCCTTGTATTCCTCGAAGATAGCCTCCTTTTCAGCCTCCCTGACACGCTGAAAGAGCACCTGTTTGGCTGTCTGCGCCGCAATCCTTCCAAAGTCATCAAGCAGGACAGGGGAGTCCACGGTATCGTCTACCGCCTTTGACGGATCTATTTTCTTTGCATCCTTAAGGGATATTTCACTCAGAGGGTCATTGACCTTTTTCACTATCTTCTTTTGAGCGGTAGCAATAATTTCCCCCGTATCTGTATTAATTCTTACATTTATTTCAGCTTCAAGACCATATTTTTTCCTGACTGCTGATAAAAGGGCGGATTCCAGGGTTGCAAGAATAGACTCCTTGGGAATGCCCCTTTCTTTGCTCATTTGTTCGATTATATGTATAAGCTCACGATTCATTATGTTATACCTCCACTTCCAGTCTGGCTTTCGAAATATTATTGTATGCTATTGTAACCTGCCTGTCCTGAGGTAAAAGAAGCTCTATTTCACTATCACCGGCTGCCGTAATTTTTCCAATAAAAAAAGATTGCTTATCTACCGGCTGAGTTGTAACGACCCTGGCATTTCTGCCTGTAAAACGTTTAAAATCCTTAGGCCCTTTAAGAGGTCTGTCCAGTCCTGGAGACGACACTTCCAGCACATAGGAAAATGGAATCGGGTCTTCCACATCGAGGATGGCCTCGACCTCACGGCTGACTCGTTCACAATCATCAATGGTAACTCCACTCTCCTTGTCAATAAATACTCTGAGCAGTGCCTTGCCTCTCATTTTATTCAGTTCAATGTCATCAAGTTCAATATCAATGGCGTTTATGACCGGCTCAATTATGCCTCTTACTTTTTCTTTTATGATATTTAAATCTATTTTCATATATAAAACAAAAGAGTGGGAAGGCCCACTCTTTATTCACGACATCTCAAGGTGTGAAAAACTACAGAAAGAATATCACTTTCCAACTAAAAATACAAGGGGCAAGCCGGTCTTTACGGGAATTCGGACAGCTGTAAGTGTTAACCCGCAAGGATCCCTTCCTTGCTTGACTGCCGGCTCTTTCCAGAACAAATGCGCAATCTGCCCTCCCCGGGTTTCAGTGCCCGGTATGGGTAAGCATTTTCTTATGTGTTGACGGCGGGCAGGGGAAAAATGGTCGGGGCGAGACGATTTGAACGTCCGACCTCTCGCACCCCAAGCGAGTGCGCTATCCAGGCTGCGCTACGCCCCGATTCTTTTTTCCACTTTAAATATTTCTGACCGAAGGATTCCATGTACTCAATGAATCATACGGGTACTCTCAACAGAAATCGAAGACAGATTATCAGACACTCACAGAAACAACCGAGGGCCTTCATTATTATCCGAGATCATCGGAGGCTTTTCACTGCTTAAATCTCTATTCAATGTATCCAGTATTTCTTTAAGTCTCTTTTTTACCCCCTGGATCGTTTCCATGGAGACAGAATTTTTTTTCAGTTTATTGTCGCCGAATTTCTTCCTTACGCCGGCTATAGTATACTTTTCCTTATAAAGAAGATTTTTTATCTGCAGCACAAGTTCCAGGTCTTTTCTTGTATAAATGCGCTGTCCGGTGTTGTTCTTACGGGGCTTAAGAAATGGAAACTCCGTTTCCCAATATCTCAGAACATGTGGTTCTACCTCAAGGATACTGCTTATCTCTCCTATCTTGTAGAAGAGACGGTCCGTACTTATTTTCTTTTGAGGTGAAGCCCCCATGGATTACTAAACCTTTTCAACAATAGCCTTGAACTGAAGGCTTGGTTTAAATGTAACAACCCTTCTCTGTTCTATCTCGAGTTCTGTCCCGGTCTTTGGATTTCTTCCCTTTCTTGAACTCTTTTTTCTCACAAGGAATGTGCCAAAGCCTGTAATTTTTATCGATTCCCCTTCAGCGAGGATACCCTTCATTGAATCAAACAGTGTTTCAACAACTGCCGTTGCCTCCTTTTTGGGAAGCCCTACTTTTTCATAAAGCTTGTCTGCCAGCTCTGCCTTAGTCATAACTACCCTCCAATCATTTTTTATAAATTATAAGAGGACATACCATCGTTGTCAAGAAAATCAGGTTTATTCTTCCTATCTTGCTTCATTCATCACCAGTCAGTAAAACAATATACATTCTACAGGAAATTAAATAAAAATACTTATGCAAATGCAAGTTACAGCTGTGAACTTCAAATCTGTTCTAAAAAATCAGCCAGGGCTGGGGCAGGAAATGCTGTTCATACATCATGAGCGCATACCTGTCAGTCATGCCGGCTATAAAATCACATACGAGCCTGTTCTTTTCAGTTGTTACTTCCCTGG
The DNA here is from genome assembly GCA_020053105.1 of Thermodesulfovibrionia bacterium. GTDB lineage: Bacteria > Nitrospirota > Thermodesulfovibrionia > UBA6902 > UBA6902 > UBA6902. The sequence goes on along the minus strand of JAGVNU010000092.1, from coordinate 1,326 downwards.
GAAATTCCTTGAATACCTCTTCTATATGTTCCATATAGTAATTATACAAATCAAGGAGAATCTTTCTGGCCTTTCTGAATTCCAGCTTGGAGACATCGCCTTCATAAACATTTTTATATAAGAAATCTCTTACTGCATATGTAACATCCCTGATTTCGTCGCTCATAGCAATCTCTTGAAGGTCCGATCTCAATGAGCAGTATATCACGTCCTTGACCATACTATTTATTCTCTTTGACTGGGTGTCGCCGATTTTGAAAAATTCAGAAGGGATGCCTGACCGCTTCAGGACTCCGGCCCGGATAGCGTCATCGAGATCATGATTTACATATGCGATCACATCCGAGACCCTGACTATCTGCCCTTCAAGGGTTTCACTCCTGCTCCGGGATGAAAATATTTCCCCCTTGCCCTTTGAATGCTTCACGATGCCTTCTCTGACTTCGAGAGTAAGATTCAGGCCCTGGCCGTTTCTTTCAAGAATATCAACCACCCTGAGGCTTTGTTTATAATGCTCAAATCCGCCCGGATAGATTTCACGTAATATATCTTCTCCTGCATGGCCAAAAGGGGTATGACCCAAATCGTGACCGAGGGCTATGGCCTCAGTGAGGTCTTCATTAAGTCTGAGCGCCCTCGCAATGGTCCTCGCAATCTGGGACACTTCAAGTGTGTGTGTCAGCCGAGTCCGGTAATGGTCCCCCCTGGGCGCAAGAAAGACCTGCGTCTTGTGCTTTAACCTCCTGAACGCCTTTGAATGGATTATCCTGTCCCGGTCCCTCTGGAAGCAGGTCCGTATCTCGCCTTCCTTTTCCTTTCTCTGCCTGCCCCTGCTGTTTGAGCTGAGACACGCCTTCGGATGCAGGATCTTTCTCTCGATTTCCTCGGTCTGTTCACGTATGGTCATGGTAAATTTATTTCACCCTGATATTAAGGAACTTAGAAATATTATTCAATGCCTGACTTGATCTTCCGGCTTATCTCATTCTGTCACAACACCATCGAATGCTGCACATATTATAATATGACTTTTTTATACCATAATCCTATATATATTAAACAGCTAAATTAAAATTGTTATCTATTGTTTTTAATGATATAATTTATCAATTCGTTACCGAAGCTGTTTGATTTTCTTCTGGGGCCATAAATGGGCTCAAACCTTATCAACTGAAAAAAGTACAGCGCATACTGAATAAATCAATGATCATCCAGTGGATACCACATTAAATAGAGTCTGTTTATAAACTCAAACGCCCTATACTACAATAGGTTACAACGAGTTTGGTTAAAAATCAAAACGGAGTAACCGAGGAGAGAATGAAG
>JAGVNU010000107.1 GCA_020053105.1 Thermodesulfovibrionia bacterium | reverse complement strand
GTCGCCGTTACAAGTTGTAAATCCGTCTCCATCCCCGTCAAATCCTTCATCAATCGTGCCGCTGCAGTTATTGTCTACTCCGTCGCATACTTCAACTGCCGCAGGATTGATAGCTATATCGGCGTCATTACAATCCGTTGTGCTTCCCGCCGTACAGAACGCGCTTCCCGGATTTCCATAACCATCACCATCAAGGTCCGTACATGTCTGACAGGGAGGGTCATTGTTATCTATCATGCCGTCACAGTCATTGTCTTTGGTATCACTGCACATCGCAGTCCCTGACTCATTCACACCAGGATTTATAGCGGCGTTAGTGTCAGCACAGTCACCCTGACAAACAAGATAGCCGTCAGCATCATTGTCTTTTTCATTCGCGGGGACAACTGAATTACAGTCATTGTCTATACCGTCACAGATTTCGGCTTTGCCGGGATATCTCAGTGGATTGTTGTCATCACAGTCACTTTTGCATTTGGGCACTCCATCTCCATCTGCGTCAACGTCTGTAGAGGGCTTCCACCCGTCACAGTTCGTGTCTTTGCCGTCACATATCTCGGCAGCGCCGGGCTTTACAGTCGGATCATTGTCATTGCAGTCTGCTGGCCCGCATGTTCCTCCCTGGCTAAAGTATCCGTCTAAATCGTTGTCTGTACATGTCTGAGAGTAGGCAAGCGGAGTTATGCCTGTAAGTAAGATCAGTACAGAAAAAATCAGAAAAAACAGCCGGTTATGTCCTAATTTCATTTGAGACCCCCTGTTATATTTTTTTTTGATTATATTAAATTTCTTAGAATTCATATGGTTTTTCAGATAGTTAAGTCTCTTTGGATATTACTTGGGACTCATCTTCAGGCATTTAAAATGCAAATGTTGTGCCTATAGAATAAAATACATAAATACAATTAGTTAACTAGTTTCCCTCCCTGCCTGGACTATCATATTGGCATGGTGAAATGCCAATATGGCATAAAAAGTGACAACCCGGATTACAGCGTTAAGAAACGTTAACAATTTTTTTTACATTATTTGCGCAATAAGGCAATAATGCAATTTAGCTCTGTTTTAACTATTACTTTAAAGGTTTTCGGCTGAAGAGACTATAATCTTAAGATAGGGGCTCTGAATAATCCTGACTCAGAATTTATTTGGGGATTAGTAAGGCAGTCAATCAGACAGGCATATTTATTGCGTCATCTAATTACTTTGCAATTTATCGGATAGCTGATAATCGTACATAAGGCTCCCATTGAACAGCGTGTCTCCATCCGGCAATATCAAAGTCAGACCATCCCACAATTTGACCCATGTTATTAATTGCAAAGGCCCGGCTTTCTTTTACTCCGAAGAGGGTCCCGAGATCTGTCATAACCGCCCCCTTGTAAAGAAATGCATGATTAACGCCGGAACCTGTCTCTGAGTAACCTGCGATCATGCCTGAATTATTAATGGCCCTGGCAAAGCTGTCTGCTCCGCCAAGTGTGCCGATATCTTTCATTTTCCCTTTTTCATACAGAAATGCATGGAGCGCCCCGGAAGAGGTTTCGGAATAGCCCACAATCTGCCCGTTGTCATTAATCCCGTACGCTTCACTGAGCATCCCTCCGAGAGTGCCAAGATCTGTCATTGTTCCATCTTTAAATAGAAATGCATGGAATTCACCGGCAGCAGTTTCAGAGACACCGACTATCTGACCATAATTATTAATCGCGTATGCCTCGCTGAAAAAACCCCCGAGCGTACCCAGGTCCTTCATGACCCCGTTCTCAAATAAAAATGCGTGTCTCTCATCCGAACCAGTATCAGAAGCTCCGACTATCTGACCGTTATCATTAATCCCGGCAGCCTGACTTTGACCGCCCCCAAGTGTACCCAGGTCTGTGGTTTTCCCTTTTTCATATAAAATAGCATGAGAATATGCATTCTCAATGTTGGCCCATCCTACAGTCTGGTTATTGTTGTTTATTGCAAGGACCTGGGCAATATCATTACTAACAGAGACGAGCTCAGTCATCTTTTTATCATAATAAGAAAAGGCATGATAATACGTAGAATCAACAAACGACCATCCAACTACCTGTCGTTTGTCATTGATGTCATGAGCGATGCCTGTATACCCCCCCAGGGTCCCAAGGTCAATGATGTCATACTCTGCGGCAGAGACAGATCCAGGCAAAATAATAGAAGCTGATAAACAGATAAAAAAACCTATCGTCCTGATCACTTTCATAATTAACCTCACTTACTTAGTGGAAATGGATTAATAAGTTTGCTCGTAAATAATTTATATACGATATCAGCAAACATGTCAATATTTTTTTACAATTTACGAAAAACGGCTTCAAGAAACTTCTTCATATCGTCCCAGGATTTTCTGTCAGCCTCTCCATTATATTTCATGTGCATCCCTTTGAATTTTGCGGCAAGGGCGTCTGCGTCAGGATTTGTATAACCGTGCTCAGCACCCTTAAACGTGATCATCTCGTATTTGACTCCTGCTTTTTCCATATCAGTTTTAAACTGCACCATCATCTGCGGTGTCACATACCAGTCGCTTTCCCCATGAAGGATTAGAATCCTTGCTTTCACGTTGCCCGGAGTATCAGACATATTTACCAGCAGCCCCCCATAAAAACTTACCACTCCGTCCAGATCAGCGCCTTCCAATGCAGACTGCAGTACGACATGCCCGCCAAAGCTGTAGCCGATTGCCGCAATACGCTCAGGATCGACGCTGTCCTGCGTGCGTAGAAAATTCATGGCAGCCATAAAACGACTGCGCCTGAGTTCCGCATTTCCCGAAACCTCCCCTGCAAGCTTGGCAGCTTCTTCACTGGTATTCGCCTGCTTACCATTTCCGTACATATCTACGACCATGGCCGTGTAACCCAGTTCAGCAAGCATTTCCGCACGCTTGCGTACCTGCTCGTTATATCCCCACCATTCATGCACAACAAGCACACCCGGTCGTTTGCCTTTTTTATTGCGGTCATAGGCAATGTACCCTTTAAAGGTAGCGCCATCCGCCCTGTATTCAACCGCTCCCCCCTGAATTGCGGGCTTCTCAGTGCATGACGTAATGAACATACTTAAAATTAAAAATATAATGGCCGATACCGCATGTCTTCTCATTTCATTCTCCTTTAGATAAAATTTATCTATAATTTCTGATTGTAAATTTGCGCGCTGCCTGAATCAGTACATTATCTTACTATAGACCTGACCAAAAATAAATCAGGGGTGAAGACAAAAAATCATATGCAGCAATACTTGGCAAAAAAAATATTTCAATTTGGCAAACGGCTTTTAATAGTTAAAACTTCTTGATTGCCGATGACTCTGTTTCACCGCTATTAAACAATGTATTCAACTTAAAACCCACAATGGCCTGCATTGCCAAATTGGCAAATAAATCCTGCCATAATGGCATTAAAATAGACAAATAATCTCTGCAACTAATTGAATTAAAATCATATTCATACTGGCATGGCTCTTGCTCTATATATCACCAGATACGATGTACAAGGCCAACCCTGCTGAAAGGCAGGCACGGAAAGCATCGGGTCGCATTAATAAAGACAGCCATGCTGCCATCGTATAATAAAAACTTTTTAAAGGAGGTGCGAGGATGAAAAAACTACTCATTCTCACTCTGGCTGTCATATTGACAGTCGGAATCGCCAGTTTCGCACTGGCAGCAGGAAACGGGGCCGGTATAGCCGGAAGCCCGCATGATTTCTCTCTAACAATAGCAACATTGGGCGGAGAGATTTGCCGTATCTGCCATTCACCGCATGATCACCACGTAGCAGCTCAGAATTATCTGAACGGTTTATTGTGGAACCACACGGTAACATCTGCATCTTACACCATGTATAACAATGCATGGAGTGCTACCATTGACGGCACTGTAGATGCACAGCCGACCGGTCATTCAAAGCTCTGTCTTTCCTGCCATGATGGTACCGTAGCAGTTGACAACTTTGAGAACCATGCTGGCGGCGTATTCGCTCTGCCGACATACGCAGAGATCCCGGGCTTCGCTGATGGCGCAGCACGTGACCTCAGAGGAACTCACCCTATCTCCATCGTCTATGATGATGCTACAGACGGCTGGTTGAAGCCTGTAACTGCTCCTATGGGCGGTTCCGGCACAATCGCTGATGTTCTCGAGGGTGGGAAGATGCAGTGTTCAGCATGTCATGATGTTCATGATGCTCCGATCGAAGCAGTTGGCGGCACTCCTCTCCTGAGAGTAGACCTTGCCGGATCACAGATTTGCCTTGCATGCCACGTAAAATAGTGCACGGTTGACATTCGTTTTCAAAAAGGTGGGGAACTTTATCCCCACCTTTTTTTATTCATTTTTTGCGCGTATTGGAATGTGTTATATTTGAATACATTTTACGGTATCCATAAATCTGTTGTTTGATTTTCATATATTCCATCTCGCACAGAGAAAGGCGTGCGGGAAGCATTCATTCGCAGTCCTATAGTAATAGCCGGAGATGTTGTATTATAATTTTTGTTACCATGAAAAATATCCCTAATAAAATCGCACTTATAGTATTCGCAGTATCTCTGTCCCTGCTCCTTGCAGCTTCACTGAAAGCAGAAGACCAGAAAGTCACTCCGGAACCCGGCATGCCTGAAAAGATCCCGGCAGAGCGTCTGAAAGAAATTGTCCTGGAACCCGGCGCCTCATGCATCAACCCCTCCTGCCATGCCGGCATGGAAAAGAAAAAATATCTGCATGCAATAGGCATTGACGGGATGAAGTGCGACCGATGTCATGAAATCATAACTCAGGGCAGACATGATTTCAAAAAGATTCCTCCTGAAACAGTGACTCTCTGCTCTCAATGTCACAGGGCTGATACTATCCCGCCCGAGGGCCTGAAAAAATCTCCGCCCAAGGTCATCTCAGAAGATGCGGAAAATAAACCGCATAAGCCATTTGCGGAAGGCAAGTGCACTGCGTGCCATGATGCCCATTCCAGCGATAATTACAAGCATTTGAAGCTGCCCTATCCCGAGGGAGTTTATGCATCTTATAAACCGGACACCTATGGATTATGTCTTGACTGCCATAAAGACCTCGAAAAAAAGCTGGCTGAGCCAAGAACACTTTCTCTTACAATGTTCAGAAACGGCAATGTCAATCTACATTACCGACATGTAAATAAAACAAAGGGCCGCACATGCAAAGTCTGCCATAGCCCTCACGGTCTAAAAGACCCGCTACTGCTGAATGAGACTTTCCTCTTCGGCAAAAGAATGCTTACTGTAGATTTTGAAAAGACTGAGACGGGAGGGCAATGTGCTACAAGCTGCCACAGGCTTGCAAAATATGACAGGTATAAGCCTGAATTCAATTTCATCAAGTCAGATCCATTGCCTGGAGAAAATGCGACTGTAAAGGAGCTGGAACAGAGCAGGAAAGATGATATAGAACGTGAGAAGGAAAAACAAAATAAATTAAACACTGAAAAACAATAACGCTGCAAAAGCATAAATATGTCAGGAGGTACAATGCTAAAAAGATGTATAATTCCGCTCATCCTGCTTCTTATTATGAGCTGCGCCGCCACTCAGGATAAAATAGAGACGGTTTTTTACCCCGCGCTGCCTCAGAATCCGAGGCTCCAATTCCTTACATCAATTTCTTCTGAAGATGACATCGGCAAAGAGACGAGCGCATTCAGGGAATTTCTCCTTGGTGAAACCAAATCCATGAAGCAGGTTGCAAGGCCGTACGACATCGCATCAATCCCGGGTAAAATTTATGTATCCGACAGGACCTTCAGAAAAATCCTCGTTATCGATTTCGATAAAATGGAATTCGATTTTATCAAGGACCAGGCCGATGGCTCTCTTGATCAGCCGGCAGGGATTTGGATAACACCATCAGGATATAAATATATTGCGGATTTCGGAAGAAAGCAGGTGGTGGTATTTAACGAAAAAGATGAATTCGTAACAGCCTGGGGACGCGAAGGGCAGTTCAGTAAACCTCTCGATGTTGCAGTAAAGGGCAACAGAATGTATGTTGCGGACTTTGACCTCCACCACATAGCTGTTGTTGACCTCGATTCAGGGGAAACAATTCATACCATCGGCAGCTCTGGAGCTGAACCAGGCAAGATGCACAGACCGTCACACATAACTTTGGATACGGAAGGCAATTTATATGTGGATGACTCATTTAATTTCAGAATACAGAAATTCAGTCCCGATGGGCAGTATGAAAAACAGTTCGGTTATCCCGGAGATACGCTCGGGGGTTTTGCCCGGCCCAAGGGAATAGCTGTTGATGCTGACGGTTTCCTTTATGCAGTTGATACAGCTTTCGAAAATGTTCAGATCTTTGATAACGAGTCGGCGCTGCTGTTGCTTTTTTTCGGGGGGTTCGGCCCGAATCCCGGAAGTATGTACCTTCCTAATTCTATTTATATAGATTACGACAACATTAAGTATTTCCAGAAATATGTCGATAAAAACTTCAATATCAAGTACTTAGTTTACGTAGGGAACATGTTGGGCGAGCACAAAATCAATGTGTATGGCTTTGGAAAGTGGATTGGAAAACCTCTCCCCGGCGTACCCAAGCAGAAAATTGAATTAGATTGATAGAACCTGGATTAAATAGATATTTTCTATGCGTTATCTTCATATGTATTTCTCTGTCAGTTATTGCAGGCTGTGATAAATACACAAGATATAAAGTACTGACCTTTTTTTTTACCGGTGTGCCACATCCCGACATAGTCAGTCTCCCTGATGAAGAAATAAGAGGCTTGACAGGGGAAGAAATATTAAAAAGAAGGAAAGAGGACATAACTATTGTATCCTATGCGCACGGTCCTTACGGCGCCCAGCAGTGTTTTCAGTGCCATTCGACGTCCCAGACTGCTTCGTTCAGATCATCTGCAGATAAAAAAGGAAAATCAGTTATAAAATCAGAGCAAAATGTTTCGGGCAGGCTCGTTATGCCTATAAAAGAACTGTGTATCGACTGTCATGCAGCCAAGTCCGTTAATTCAGCCTTCAGCATGGGGCTCTGGATTCACGGGCCCGTGTCGGAAGGTATATGCATAACATGTCACAGTCCTCATGCATCCACTTATCCATATATGCTCAGAAAAGGAAGCTCTCGGGAGATGTGCACTTCCTGCCACTCTCCAGGACTCATGCTTGAGACTGATGACCACAAGAAAAATGAAGACTGCACTTCATGCCACAATCCCCACTTAGGGAAGACCAGATTCCTGTTAAAGAAAGACTTTGACGAAAGATTGTTTAATTAATCTTGATCGCTGATTATGTATATGAGACTATGTACCAAAAAATGTGTACTCTTGCTATTAAGCGCCGCAATCGCCTCAGCGCTGCTTGCCACTCAGGTTTCGGCCTTTCAATACTATCACTTATCAAGGCCCAAGCTCGGTTTCGAATTATCATATGAGTTTGAGCGGGATAAAAACAGCGGCCCTTTTGTTGAGAGGGACACTGACACGACCACCTATTCTGAAAGACTCGATATTGAGACTGACGGATGGTTCTATCACCCGGCTCTTGTTGAATTTGACCTGACCTTATCGCCGGAATGGAAGCAGATTACGGAAGAAAGCGAAGACACAGACAAGCAGGAATCGAGGACATTCCTCCAGGGATATACCGCTGAATTTGTTTTTTTGAAATACAAACCATATACGATCACTCTCTTCGGCAATAAGCGTTTGTCAACATTAAACAGCAACTTCGGTCAGAGGACGACAGTGGAATCGGATATCTACGGCGCGAGTTTAAACCTGAAATACAAAGTCCTGCCTACTATGCTGGACTATACTCATTATGAAGATGAACAAAGCGGTTTTATTGATTCCACAACTACAAAAGATGAAGCGCGGTTGAATATGCGATATGACGAAAATCTTGGGAATACGAGACTGGACCTGACTTACATTGATGTGACCAATTCAGCAAGACTGACGCAACTAAGTTTGATTTCCAAAGAAGCATCGATACAGAATATCTATAATTTGCCGGGTAACAGGCAAGGGGCGCTCACTTCGTCAGCAGGATACAGAGACAAGCAGAGTAACACGTATCTCGAAAGAGGCGTGAGCTGGAGCGAATACCTGCTGTTAAACCACAAAAGAAATCTGTCGACGAATTACGGCCTGCGTTACGAATCCTATGACCTTGGAGACAACAAGAGAAGGGAGTACCAGTCCTTCGACTTCAAGCTTAATCACTATCTTTATGAAAACCTTACAACCACAGTCCGCGCGGATACATCAAAAAACCATGATCAGAACGGCCAGGAAGCATTCTATGGGACTGGTCTTGACTGGAACTATACAAGGAAAATACCAAGTGGTTCAATAAACGCCATAATGAGTCATGCGTATAGGGTCGTTGATAAGCAGCCTAATTTAAACTCTATCCTGATAGAAGTTCGCGATGAATTAAAATTGCTGATCGGCAATACAATAGTGTTTCTCGGGAATAATAATGTGGAAACAACATCAATAAAAGTGGTCGAGAAAAGGGCAGACGGTTTAAGGGGGCAGACATATATTGAAAATACTGATTATGTAGTTACCGTAATAGGAAAGTCTACCGGTATCAGCCGCAAGACAGGCACTACGACCATATCTGACGGCGCCGAAGTTTTTATAGACTATTCATATATCAATGAGCCGCCATTTGATTATGCAATATATGACAGGTCATACGGCATAATATTCAATCTCTGGAATTCAACGAAAATCAGTTACCGGCATTTTGAATCCAATCAGAGATTCCTCAGGGGGACAAAGCCCGATACCCTCAGAAGATATATCAGCAGGACTCTGGGAATGGATTATAAGTGGAAGTGGAGCTCGACCGCTTTTGAATACACCAATATATCATCAACGGAGAGGCCGACTGAAAGCTGGAAAGCGTCTGAGTTGCTGGTTTTCAGGCCGACCGATAAATCTTACCTGAATTTTTCTGCCGGGTCAGGGGTGACACGTTTCAAAGAACTTACCGGGACCAATGATACCGAAAGGTATCAGAACTACAGGGCAAATTATCAAATGTTGCTGTCTGACAGGCAGCGACTTGCTATTGAACATTTTTTCAACAGGACCTCGGGAGTTATTAATAAAACTCAGGATGCAGGTTTTTCTTCTACTTACGAATGGAGCTATAACATATATAAGGGTTATATAAAATATACCGTTGCGAATGAGAAAAATATGACATCAAGGGAAACCTTTATAAATCATCTTTTTATGGTTACAATAAAAAGGGAGCTTTTTTAAGCCGAGCGGAGCAGCGCGCGTTAATTTTTATGGCTAAATATTTTCGGGAAAACATGAAACATCTTGGGCAGATTTGTCTATATTTTTTTATTTTATTATGCGTCAGCAGCACTACTGCGTGTTTCAAGCAGATTGTAGAAACAAGGGAGCCGGTTCCTGACATCATATGGCCAAAGCCTCCTGACGTTCCGAGGATACGTCTTGTCAATTCTATCTCGCAGCCTGAAGATATGAATATCAGAGAGAACGGTCTGTCAAGATTTTTAAGGTTCCTTAAAGGGGAGACTAATAAACCCATCGTCAATCCTTACGGAGTTGTTGCGGACCGGGAGGGAAGGATTTTCGTCGTGGACAACTTTTACAGACGCGTTCACGTCTTCGATGAAACCAGCGGGGGCTATTATACATTCCCCAACGAGACGACTTCCTTAATATCACCAATAGGGATCGCCATTGACAGAAAAGATACTATCTATGTGTCTGATTCAAAGGATGCTGTAATCAAGATATTCAGGGACGGGGGCAAAAAATATGTCGGTGAAATGGGACGGGGGCTGCTGGACAGACCTACTGGTATAACTTATAATGCAGTGACAGATGAACTGCTTGTTGTCGATACTCAAAATTCCGAGATCATAAGATACGATGCAGGGAATTATAAAGTAAAAGGTGTAATAGGTAAAGAAGGGAACATAAAAGGTCATTTTTATAAGCCCACCAATATAGCCTCGGCACGGGACGGCAAACTTATCGTGTCCGATTCCCTCAACTTCAGGATTCAGATACTCTCTCCTGATGGTGAATTTATAGAAAACTTTGGCAGGGCCGGAGACGGTCCCGGTTACTTTTCAAGGCCGCGGGGGGTGGCCTCAGACAGCGACGGGAACATTTATGTCGTTGATGCCCTTTTTGACAATGTGCAGGTTTTTGATAGTCGGGGCAGTCTGCTCATGGTCTTCGGCTCTCCGGGAAACGGGTATGGAGAATTCTGGCTCCCTTCGGGGATATATATTGATGCGGATGACAGCATTTATGTTTCGGACTCATATAATCACAGGGTACAGATTTTTAAATATTTAAAAGGAGATGAATTTATAAAGTAATCACAGGAGGATGGCATTAAATTTGCGGCTAATTATCTGGTGATTTCGCATGACTAACTCTATAATGAAAAAGCGTATGAAAAAAATATTTACTACAATTCCGGTGTTGTTTATCACGGTAACGCTGGCGCTCTTCATAGCAGGAGCTATGGTGTTTGCGCAGGCCCCACCCCCGCCGCCACCCCCGCCGCCGATAATACCGCCGCCGCCGCCAGGGACCCCGATGCCGGGTATTCAATACACAAAGCATAATCTCTCTGTCAGCGGCCCGGGCACAATTAAATCAACTACAGAAGACCAGATATGTATCTTCTGCCACGCCCCTCACAGGGCCAGGAGAGACGTCCCGTATCTTTGGAACCGCGCCGATTCCACTGTAAACTACATACCATATCAGAGCAGCACTATGTATGCGGTCGTCGGACAGCCGACCGGCGCATCTAAACTCTGCCTGAGCTGCCATGACGGAACAATCGCGCTTGGCGCTCTGGTATCCGAATACTATGAAGTCCCCTTTGCCGGCGGAATCCGTTATCTGCCGGACAGCCCTGCAAAGCTTGGAACCGATCTTTCGGATGATCATCCTGTCTCTTTTGTGTACGACAGCAGCCTGGCAGCCAGGAACGGAGAACTTACGGACCCCCTGTCACTGCCTCATGAAATTAAAATAGACGACAACGGTGAACTGCAGTGCACTTCCTGCCATGACCCCCATAATGATATGAATGGCAAATTCCTTCTGATACCGAATATCTATTCAGATCTCTGCACTGCCTGTCACCGGAAAGACGGCTGGAATACGACCGCTCATGCCCTCTCAAACTCAATATGGAATGGCGCAGGGCCTGATCCCTGGCCTCATACTGCATATAATACCGTTGCAGAAAACGCCTGTGAGAACTGTCATCAGCCCCATACTGCTGGAGGACACCAGCGGCTGCTGAATTACACCTTCGAAGAGGACAACTGCCTCATTTGTCATAATGGAAATGTGGCGGTAAAAAACATTGAGCAGGAAATGATGAAGCCCTTCAGGCACTCAGTTCAAAGCTATGCCGGTATTCATGACCCGGCAGAAGACTCTACTCCAGGCGGAGTACCTAAACATGTTGAATGTTCAGACTGTCACAATCCGCACCAGGCCAACGGCAATGCGTCATCAGGCGCGCCGCAGGTCTCAGGCGCAAATGCCGGGGTAAGCGGCATCAGCTCCTCAGGCATGCCGGTCAGGCCGTCATCCTATTTATACGAAATATGTTTCAAGTGCCACGGGGACAACAATGTCATTTCTACCTTTAATATAGACAGGCAGATTCCTCAGCTTAACACAAGATATGAGTTTGATGTCTCTAATCCTTCCTATCATCCTGTTGAAGCAGCCGGGGTCAACCCGAATGTGCCGAGCCTTCTGCCGCCATATACAGTGTCGGGCATCATCTTCTGTACGGACTGCCATAATAACGACAATACAGGGGGGGCCGGAGGGCCCCACGGCTCGATAAACATGTATCTTCTCGAAAATAATTATGCTACTCAGGATTTCACACAGGAGAGTTCCTACAACTATGCGTTATGTTATAAGTGCCACGACAGGAACAGTATTCTTAGTGATGCCAGCTTTAAGCAGCATAACAGGCACTTAGTCATTGCAAATACTCCCTGTTCCGCCTGTCATGACCCTCATGGCATAAGCAGTATCCAGGGGACACCGTTAAATAACAGCCATCTGATAAATTTCGATGTGACCATTGTACAGCCTAATGCTATGGGTCTGCTGAAGTTCGAGGACCTCGGCACATTCAGCGGACAGTGTTTCCTCAGCTGCCACGGCAAAGACCATAATCCGGGGGTATATCCATAAATTCACGTTCACCGGAAAAAGCTGAAGCAGATGGTATAACTGAAAATTTTCGCCTGCTTATTTACGGTAGAATATATCACTGACGCAAAAGATTAAATCACCGATTTTCCATACTGGAGGGAAAGAAAGATGAAGACAATGAAAACAACAATACTCATGATGATACTACTTGTCACCTCAATATGTCCTGCTGCCGGGGAACAGCAACAGCCGCAGCCTGAAAAGCAGCCGCCGGTCATAGAACAGGAACCGGAAAAACAGCACACAGCAACCATCGTGGAGGCCCGTAAAGGAGAGAAATATATCTACCTGGAACTTGAAGAGACGGGGAATAAAATATGGATAGCGACTATGCCTTCTTACCTGGGCGGAGAGGTAAAGACAGGGGACAGGGTGCAGTATTTGGGCGGTGTTGAGATGACCGATTTCAAAAGCAAAGAACTGGATAAGACCTTTGACAAAATTCTGTTTATTACAAAAATAAAGAAAGCTGAGGCGTCCCAGTTAAAAGACCTTGAGCATGTCCCGGCGGACAACTATCATTCCCAGTTTGTAAAACAGGCAAAGGACCAGACGATCCTTGCTCCGGCAAAAGGGGAAATAGAAAAGGCCGGGAACGGCAAAAACATAGAGGAAATATTTGCGGATGCGGAAAAACTAAAAGGAAGGGAAGTCCTGGTGAGGGCCAGGGTCATGAAGATAAGTAAAAACATTCTCTCAAAGAACTGGCTTACCTTACAGGACGGTACCGGGACACCGCCGGACAACAAGCTGACCGCAACAACACTGGACACTGCCAGTGCAGGCGACATTATCACCGTTAAAGGTATCCTGAAGGCTGATGTTAACTTCGGCGCCGGATATTTTTATAAATTAATCCTTGAAGAAGCCGTGATTATTAAATAAAGGAGGTCCCGCGTTGGAACAGGAAAGAATAATCGGAAAGAGTTACCTCCCTGGCCTTATCTTCGCGGCATTGGGCATATTTATATTCAGCATAGCCGTATCGGCCCTGCTGCTATACCTTGATATTTACCGGCCACTGGACACTCATTACGGCAATGTCCTGTCCATTATCACTGAAGTCAGGGAAACGCTCATTATCAAGACCCTGAAGATAAGCGGCATCTCTTCCTTACTCATAATATTCGGCTTAATGGCCCTGGTAATATTTTATACACACAGGATTGCCGGACCGCTGCACAGGATCAAGGTCTGCGCCAAATCCATCGGGGAGGGACGTCTGGGGACAAAGGTCAAATTCAGGCAAAGAGATGTGATCCACCCTTTTGCTGAATCTCTTAACGAAATGACCTGCAGCTACAGTGAAAAAGTCAGGGCGCTCACTGTGGAAATCAATGAGTTGAAAAGTGCTGTGACAGAGCTTAAGTCACTTACTGAAGCCGGGGAAAATACAGAGGCCGCGTTAAAGAAGGCATTGGATAAAGACAGTCAGATTAAAGGTCTGTTAGACAGCATTAAGATATGAAATACAGATGGGTCATCATAATCCCGCTTTTGATAGCGGTCGCAGCAGCGGTGTACGGGTTGTCCGGACAGACGCATGAGTTTTCGGATGACAAGTGCGTGCTGTGTCATTCCGACGTTAAAGGCAACCCCGGCAGCATAAAACCTACAATCACACTGGCATGCAATGCCTGTCATCTGAAACTGGAACAGAAAAAGTCTCATCCGTCAGACGTATACCCGACCATGAAGGTCCCGGAAGATATGCCCCTTACAGACGGCAAATTGACCTGCATCACCTGCCACTATGTTCATCCCGAAGACAACATTCAGCATTTAACAGATAACCGCCTTTTTTTAAGGAAACAGTCAAGGGGTATTTTCTTCTGCACTATCTGCCACAAGATCGATAAAAACAGGCACATTGTTTTTGAAAACGTCC
>JAGVNU010000101.1 GCA_020053105.1 Thermodesulfovibrionia bacterium | reverse complement strand
CTTTTGATTTTTGTTATTTGCCGTAACAAAATATTTTATAGGAGGCGCGCCCTTTTTTACCCTACTTCAATTTCACACAATTGAGGTTACACTATCAATTAATCAGTCAATATGGATTGGAAATGCAGCATGTCTGGAATAAAGGGGAAGCCGAAGGGCGACTTATTGACGGCTATCGCAGAGATATAATAAATTAGCTGCTTCTCTATGGTTATTTATTATGAAGCGTATTATTCATATAGCTTAGATGCAGCTTCAAGAATTGATAATCATCTATGTTGTCTACATCATACCAGAACGGGAGCATGGTAAAGGTGATATTCTTGCGACTCAATTTTTTCAGTATCACGCTCACATCCTTCCCGGTATCCAATTGAAGAATACTTGCAAGTCTGTTTATATTACCCGCGGTTACACCGATCAAATATAATCCCTGGTCGAAACAGGGGCCGATAACAAAATCATTCTTTCTTAATTCGTAAAAGGCCTGTTTAATAAAGGCCGGCGGCATAGACGGGCTGTCGCTTCCGATTAAAACAATTTCCGAATACCCCTTTTGAGCGCAGTGTCTGAAGGCATTAAAGATTCGTTCCCCAAGTGTTTTCCCCATCTGATTGAATGTTTCCAGTCTGTTAGTGAATGCGATTTTTCTGAGAAAAGGGTGGTCATCTGAAGGAGCACAGCCCAGAAACTTGTCTACTCCCTTAATACGGGCACACTGAGATGTCAGCCCGGTCACAAAAGACTTATAGATTTTTACGGTTCTTTCAGCCCCGATGTCTGCCTGCAGCCTTGTTTTTACAGTGCCCGGAACAGGGGCCTTAACAAATGTTATTAAAGCGTTTTTCTTGGTCATAGTAACTATCGGTTTTTACTTGCGCGCCGTACAAAATTTATACTTAATCCCTGCTGGAACATGCAGAGTTGAACTGAGCTTAAATATCAAGCGCCTTTATAAATATCGAGCCCGGGATTTTTTTCCAATTCAGCCAATAACATATCAGGATCACTTGAATTATAAATCATTAAATTCTTAAATTGCTGATATCCGTTGACATCAATATTGATAAATCTGATCCCGACGCCTGATTCGTCGGTCCGGACCACCTGGCACCGAAAATTTATTATATTTATATGCGGGTCAGCCTGGAGAAAGATTTTCAATGAACCATTCCCGCCAACTGGTATATTTGCCGCGTTGACACAATACATAAATATCCCGCTGAAGCTTATATTTTTTGTTTTCCCCTCAGCAGTAATACTGTTATCTAATTGTAACTCTGCTTCGAGTTCGAGAGCTACCCTTGTATGCTTTCTTCGGTCCTTCGGATTGTCCCGCATAATTTAATATGATGTTATTTATAATTACAAGCTATATGATAATACCTATAATTATCAAGAATACCATTTACCCGATGACATCGGTTTATATTACAATTACTTTAATGGAAAATGCTCAAAATTTCTAGACCATTCTGGTAAGCTCGTGTTAAATTATTACATAAATCACTCAGCATAATTATGAGTTTATCAAATATCGGAGGTGACCATGACTGTCAGTAAAGAACTGCTTGAAATCCTTGCATGCCCGAAATGCAAAGGTGACATCAGATTAAACAAATCTGAAAACGGCCTTATTTGTGATAAATGCAAACTACTATATCACGTGAAGGACGGCATACCTATAATGCTCATTGAAGAGGCAGCGGTCGTAAAAGACTGATTTTCAGGAATCAGGGCCCGGTGTTGGAACACCGGGCGCCAGGATTAAGTCTCGGGGACCAGTTATTTAACTTTTTAATCCTGACGTTGAGCCCCTATCCCTTTTTGTGCAAGCATCCTCGAAAGAAAAGAACCTGTCAGGGCATCGATATTTGCAGTCAGTTCCTGTAATCTGAGGTCTTTTTCAATCATATCTTTGTTGTTGACTGGAGGAGACATGAGCAGATCGATCTGTAATCTCCTTCTCTCAAAATACAGTCTGGTTACCTCGTTCAACACGTCATCCCTAAGCTGGACCATAAGCTTTGACCTGTTATCAATGGAAGTCTGGTCATCGCTCCAGATAAGATCTCCCAGATTCCATGTCAGAGAAATTGCCCAGTCGTCGTCTTTTCCTTCGGTGATATCGTCATCTTTATATTTTTCATCTTTCGTGCTGTAGAAATACGAACTATTTTGCCAGTCTTCACTCTTGCCATAGCTCACGCTTAAATCCGGGAGCCACGCTTTTTTTGCTGCGGCCTTTCTCCACTCACGAATTTTATCCGGTGAGACATCAGCGTATTCGATAGCAGCTTCTTTTATATCCTCTATGGACGGCTCATGATTAAAGACGCTAAAGACATCCTGCGCATCAGGTATTGTGTATTGCCGGTCGATATTCTGTGAAGGTGAAGCAGGCAAAGAAATAGCTGACTTGTATACCCCCGTCCGTGTAACTGCCCACAGAACAGGGGTGGCAGACTGTTCAGCCGCAGCAAAGGCGAGGCCGCGAATATCGGACGACACTATGCCTTTATATAGCTCATCCCAGCTGTCTTTATTTCTTGAATATCTGAAAATCCCTCTGTCCGTGGCGGCATAAACATGTTCAGGATCTGTAGAACTGATGGCAATGTCCCGGATATTATGGCTGACAAGTCCTGAACCACCCGACAATGTCCATATCAGACCGCTGTCCTTTGTTACCAGGAGTCCTCTTGATGTGGCACAATATATTATTCTGCTGTCCACGGGGTCCGGCAGGATTTTTCTTATATGAGAACCGTCTCTCATGCCGGCTATGTCCGGCTCGTCCGCAGCTTCTTCATCATCCACGATAAAGTTATAGAGCGAGTTTTCATCAAAGTCCGACTCGTAAATCCTTTTCCATGCAGCGCCGCTGTCCATACTTTTATAAATTCCCCTTACTGAAGCGGCGTAAAGGACCTGAGGGTCGCGTGAGTCCGAGCTGATTGAAGTGACCATGACATCAGAAGGGAGGTTCTCCGCCCTTTCCCA
The DNA here is from genome assembly GCA_020053105.1 of Thermodesulfovibrionia bacterium. Taxonomy (GTDB): domain Bacteria; phylum Nitrospirota; class Thermodesulfovibrionia; order UBA6902; family UBA6902; genus UBA6902. Next base: position 52,601 of record JAGVNU010000101.1, on the reverse strand, counting down.
ATTTCCCCCGCCGTCTTCTGTAAAAAGAATGCCCGCCTGCGTTCCTACATATATATTCCCGGGTTTGCCTGAATCGATAAATACGGCAAAAATCATATTCTCAGGCCCGCCCATGCCTTGGAATATCCTCTCCCAGTGCAGTCCCTGATCGCCACTTCTGTAAAGTCCGTCAGCAGTACCGGCATAAATTACCTGCATATTCAAAGGGTCAGCGGCAAGGGTATTTATACCGTTACCCGTCCCCCTGAAAGAGAGGACCTCGGACCACTTCTTTCCGTTGTCTGAGGTCATGTAAACAACCTTATAAGAGCCTGCATAAGCAATCTCAGGATCTATTGGACTGATTGCAAATGAATACAGGCCCCTGGCGCTTATTCCGTTGCCCGCATCTTTCCATTCCATTTCCCGAATATCGGCAAATACAATTGAGGCTGTTAAAAGAGACACCAATAAGACAGCTATCCGCTTGAGGTACGTTTTTATCATTATTACTTTCCTCCCTAAAACAACCTCTGTCCCCGAGAATAGTTTAATGAAGACACTTGGCAGGCAAAATTAATTTAAGCCCGATATAAATTAGCAGATAGAGTATGGAATGTATACTGTCAGTTATTACAGGTATTTTAAATCAATGAAGGTCAGTTTGAATCGGTCAACTAAGAGACTGCAGATATGGACGCAGATACTGTCCGGTATAGGAATGCACGTTTCCTGCGATTTCCTCCGGGGTACCTTCAGCAACAATGTGACCTCCGCCATCGCCGCCCTCAGGGCCGATATCAATGATCCAGTCCGAGCTCTTTATGACATCCGGGTTATGCTCAACCAGTAAAACCGTGTTCCCGGCATCAACAAGATTGTTGAGGACCTTGAGAAGCTTGCTGATATCATCCGGATGAAGCCCCACGGTAGGTTCATCAAGGATATAGATAAAGTCGCTCCTTTTTGCGACCCCGAGTTCTGCGCATATTTTGAGTCTTTGGGCCTCACCGCCTGACAGCGTAGTTGCCGGCTGGCCGAGTCTTAAATAGCCGATGCCGACTGAAGACATCAGCTTTAATTTACCTACCAGGGACGGGACCCGAGCGAAAAAATCTGCTGCCGCATCAATGGTGAGATCAAGGACTTCATAAATATTTTTACCATTATAGGTAATATTCAGGATTTCAGGTTTGTATCGTTTACCTCCGCATTCCTCGCATTTCACGTAAAGATCTTCAAAGAAATACATCTCAAGCTGCTTGTATCCGGCCCCTGCGCAGGCGCTGCACCTGCCTCCCTCTGTATTAAATGAGAAGTGCCCCGGTGTATATCCGAGCATACGCGCCTCAGGCTGCTCTGCAAAGAGCTTTCGTATAGGATCAAAGGCCTTAATATATGTAACAGGATTTGAGCGGGGACTCTTGCCGATAGGGTTCTGGTCTATAATTTTCACCCCCTTCAGATATTCAAGTCCCTCAATGGCTTCAAAGGGTTGAGGGGGTGTAAAATCCACCTTGAAATGCCGGGCCAGGGCATTATATATGGTGTCTTTGACGATTGTACTCTTTCCCGAACCTGATACACCTGTCACGCAGGTTAATGTCTGAAGCGGAATAGATATATTTATATGTTTAAGATTGTTCCCGCTGGCCCCTTTAATAATGAGGGTCTTCCCGTCAACCTTTTCCCCGGCATATGGAACCGGTATCAAATCCGTATTGTTAAGGTATCTTGCGGTGAGGGTGTTCGATTTGAGGAAATCCTCTTTCGGTCCGGAATATACCAGGTGCCCGCCATTCTCGCCTCCGCCGGGGCCGAGTTCAACGACCCAGTCGGAAGAATCGATTATGGCCCGGTCATGTTCAACTGCGATAACAGTATTTCCTGCCGCGGCGAGCTCCTTTAATATCTCCGCTATTCTGCTGACATCTTTTGCGTGCAGGCCCACCGTGGGCTCGTCCAGCACATAGAGGGTGCCGGTGAGTTTTGAAGCAAGCTGATTCGAAAGGTTTATCCTCTGCGCCTCTCCGCCGGAGAGGGTCTTCGCCTCCCGGTTCATTGTGAGATAATCGATCCCAACCCGAATCAAGAAATCCAGCTTAAGCCTGATCTGCCGTAGGATTTCAGGTGCCACCTCTTTTTCATACTCTGAGAGGCCAAGGCCTGCGAAGAACCCGCTTAAACGTGAGACAGACATCTCCGAAAGCCGGGCAATATTTAATCCCCCGATTTTAAATGCCAGGGCCTCTACACTCAATCTGTCTCCCTTGCATAGCTTGCACGTTTCAGCCTTCCTGTATCTGCTTAAAAACACCCTGACATGCAGCTTGTAGCGTTTCCCTTCAAGCTCCTTAAAGAAATCGTCAACGCCGTAAAAGTCAGGCGCTCCGGTGAATATCAGTTTTTTTGTTTCTGCGGAAAGATCCTTATATGGTGCTTTGAGATCTATCCCATGGGATTTGGCGGCCTTTGCAAATTGCCTGTACCACCACCTCGCAGCAGGTTTGCTCCAGGGCCCAATTGCGCCTTTCTGGAGAGAAAGATCTTTGTCCGGGACTACGATGTCTTCCGAATATGCGAGCGTATTGCCGAACCCCTTGCATTCAGGACAGGCCCCGAGGGGATGGTTGAAGGAAAAAAGAAGGGGCTGCGGTTTAGAAATTACAATATTGCAGTCAGGGCATTTCAATTCTGATTGGAAGCTGAGGGACCTGGTATTTTCACGGAGGTCGGAGATGATCTCGACCTTTATTTTTTGATGCCCGTGTTCCCATGCGGTCTCTATCGAGTCTGAAAGGCGGGGCTCGTCTTTTATAATCAGCCTGTCAAGGACAACGTCGAGTGACGGATGAAGGGTGACAAGTGAAGAGATGTCTTCTATCTTTCCGTCAACCAAAGCCCTATGGAAGCCTTTTTTCTGAAGTTCCTCAACAGGGGCTTCAGAGCTTAATATAATAAGCGCCCTGGCGCCAGGGTATTTTTCAACAAGTTCCCTGGCCGCGTCAGAAGGTGTCCATGATCTTAACGGCCGGTCACAGTTCGGACAGTGAGGCCTGCCAATTTTTGAATAGAGGAGCCGGAGGTAATCATAAATTTCAGTCGTGGTCCCGACGGTTGAACGGGAGGTCTTAACCTGGTTCCGCTGCTCCAGGGCGATGGCAGGTCTGATATTGCGGATGGATTCGACATCCGGGCGGTCGAGTTTTTCAAGAAAAAGTCTTACGTATGTGGAGAGGGATTCGATAAACCTCCACTGCCCCTCGGCATATATTGTGTCAAAGGCGAGGGACGACTTGCCTGAACCTGAAACGCCGGTGACAGTAATAAACTTATTGTGAGGAAGCCTGAGGCTTATATTTCTGAGGTTGTTCTGTTTCGCCCCTTCAATTATGAGTTCATTCGCGGACATCTGAATATTTTAACAGTATGTGAGGGGGGTTTGGAATATGGGTTGGTTTGTAAAGTCAGTGATTGCGTTCACAAAAAAATCGATTACAATAATGGTAAGGTATCGGATGAAGGGACTCGAAGGTTTACAGTTCGGCAGCGACAGCAGCAAGAAGTTTAATTATGCTATGTTCCGCCCCAGTATTATTACCAAGATAACTCTGGGTTATTTTTCCCTTGCCTTGCTGATTATCATAATCTCCGTATCAACATTTTCAAGCCTGAAGCGTTTGGATGAGATGCATGCAAGCATTATTCAGATAGATGACCAGGTAATTGAAATGACCGAAAAAATGATCGATACTCTTTTACAACAGGAACTGTATGCCCGTCGCTATTTTATTCTGAACAGCTCGGAAATGCTCCCGGTATTCTGGCAAAAGGGCAGGGAGTTCGACCGTATGGTGGAGGAAATCCGTGCTTTTTCCACGGATTATACGATATCTGTGGAGAGTATCGCATCAGTTCATAAAGAGTTCAACGCTCTCTTTCTGGAGATTTCCTCTCTTCCGCAAATGCAGGGACATGATGAGAGAATGGACCGGAAACTGGATACGCTTATTTCACTCATCAAGGATGTATACACTGGAGCAAGAAACTCCCAGCATCAGAAAATCCATATGACAAAACAGATAGTGACCAGGGAGTTTTTGTTAGCAGGGATTTTATGCGGAGTCGGCATCATTCTAAGCATAAGCGGATCGCTGATGATAAGCAGGAATATTTCCCGGTCGGTTAACCGGTTAAAGCACGCAACAGAAAAAATATCGGAAGGGAAGTTTAATTACATATCTGATGTCACGAAAGAGGATGCGCTGGGTGGACTTTCTGATGCATTTGCGGAAATGACGAAGAGACTGAAACAGCTTGAAGAGAAGCATATTGACACAAATCCTCTCACCCGTCTTCCCGGAGGTTCTGCAATAGAAAAAGAGATCAGGCTCAGGATAGCATCCGGTTCACCGACAGCTTTCTGTTTCGTCGATCTCGACGACTTCAAGGCATTCAATGACCGTTACAGTTATGCCGCTGGCAGTGAGGTGATCAAGTCGACGGCCCATATCATCCAGGAGACAGTTTCCGGGTCAGGAACACATGAAGATTTCGTCGGACATATTGGCGGGGATGATTTTGTATTTATTACATCACTTGATCGCTATGGTCAGCTATGTGATGCCGTAATAAAACAATTTGATAAAATGATCCGCGGCTTTTATGGTCCTGAAGACTTGGACCGCGGATATATCATCAGCAGGAACCGCCAGGGTCAGGAAATGCAGTTTCCCGTGATGTCGGTCTCCATAGCAGTGGTGACAAACCGTGATGGAGCAATCAGGGAGTATTTCAGGGTAGGCGAAATAGCGGCAGATCTCAAAGAATATGCAAAATCCTTAAGAGGCAGCATCTGCGTGGTTGACAGGAGACAGGAAAAAGGTGGTGTAAGTCCACATGGAGATGTCATACCTTTTATTAGAAAGTCAGGTTAGACGCATAATGTATCGTTTATGGAATATTGCAATATTGATTGCTGTCACAGTAATGCTGACCCAGTGCACACATGGGACAGTAAAAGACAAATTTGTCTTCGATACCATTCAAGACGAATATGCATCCCTTCAGCCCGCTGAATTTCAGAAGGAGATAGAGCGTCTCAAAGGATTGTCGCACAAGAAGCTCCCCTCTCTGGATGCAGCCAGGACTCATATTCAGCTGGCCTTTCTTTATTCTCACTACAGGAATCCTCTTCCTGATTATTACAAGGCGCTTGAGCATCTTCGTATATATGCGTCAATTGATCCGGAAGGCAGCAGGCAGGATTATATACAGAATTGGCTTGGAATGCTGAAAGAGATCGCGAATTTGGGCAGTGCAAATCGGGACATTACAGAAAAGAAGGAACAACTGAAAGAAGAAATTGCCCGGATCTTAAAAGAAAATACCAAAATGAGCGGAAAGCTCGACAAGCTCAAGTCCCTCGATATTGAACTTGAACAGAAGAGAAAACTGGTCAAATGAATCAGTGAACCGTTGGCCGCAGAGAATTTGTAATTTAAAATCTGTATCAGTGCGTTACCAGCTCCTCTACCCCAAAATCCGGGGCAATGCTCAACAGCAAATGCACTTTATCGGTCAATAAAATTAATCCAAATGCGATGAGCAGCAGTCCGCTCAGGACCATTATCAATCGCATGTATTTCTGGATCGCGCTGTAATGGCCCAGGAAAGAGTTTATGGCAAGGGAAGTCGCCATAAAAGGTATGGCAAGTCCAAGGGAGTATACAAGCAGCAGTTTAAATCCCTGCATGGCAGAACCGGTTGTGCTTGCAATAAGCAGGATTGAGCCGAGGATAGGACCGATGCATGGTGTCCATCCTGCCCCGAAGGTCAGGCCTACTATGAAAGAACCGAAATGCCCCCTGGGTTTTGAATGGAGGTGGACCCGCTTGTCTGACGCGAGAAAGTTCAGCTTCAAGACTCCCATTACATAGAGCCCGAACACTATTATTATTATCCCGCCGATTATCCTTATGTGATCATAATAGACCGCGAATAATTTCCCGATGTATGACGAAGATACCCCGAGCAGTACAAATACTGTTGAGAAGCCGCAAACAAATGCAAAGGAATTGATCAGCGTGAGCCTTCTTATCCGTGCCTTGTCACCGGTCTTGAAGTCATCGAACGATATCCCTGTGATAAAGGAGACATAAGACGGAATGAGAGGCAGCACGCACGGAGAAAGGAAGGAGAGAAGGCCCCCCAGAAAAGCTGTGATGTATCCTATTTGTGACATATTGATCTCCTGTTCTTATTTCTCTGACATGCGCATTCCTCCGTGCTTCCCTGAAGCTTTTCAATAGAATGCCGGAGGACGGGGAGCACAACAGAAAGATTCTCTTTTACTGCTTTGGGACTGCCGGGGAGATTGATGATCAAAGTCGTACCCCTGACCCCGGCAACTGCCCGTGATATCATGGCATAAGGTGTTTTTTTAATACCTTCTGCCCGCATGGCCTCAACTATGCCGGGGATGTCATATTGAATAACTTCCTTTGTTGCGTCGGGGGTCACATCCCGTGGAGAAACGCCGGTGCCGCCGGTGGTAAGGATGAGATCAGCTTTTTTACACAGCGAGATGAGTTTCTTTTTGATAAGAGATTTTTCATCCGGCAGGATTTCCGAATGGACAATTTCCGCGCCAATTTTACTAATAAGCTTTTCAATGGCCGGGCCGCTTGTGTCTTCACGCTCGCCTTTTGAGCCTTTATCGCTTAATGTGAGGACTGCAACTTTGATCATTTTATCGCATGCAATGCATGGGCGGGATTACCCCGCCCCTACCACCTTGATCTCATCTCCTGTTTTAATTGCCCCGCCCCTGATAACTTTAACAAAAATACCTTCTCTCGGCATTACGCAGTCCCCGGCCTGCTCATAGATGGCGCAGCGGGCATGGCATAGCTTGCCGATTTGACTAACTTCCAGTTCAATATCTTTCCCTATAGTCATTTTCGTTCCAACAGGAAGCGCAGGCAGGTTAATGCCCTCGGTTGTAATGTTTTCCGCAAAGTCCCCGGGACCGACCTTGAGCCCCTTGTCAAGCATTTTCTTTATGCTCTCGACAGCGAGAAGGCTTACCTGCCGGTGCCATTTCTCCGAGGCGTGCGCATCATTTTCTATTCCAAAATTGTCTTTCAGGACAGCCGAATCAACGGCCTTCTTTCTCATGCCTTTTTTGGGGCTGATGTTGATGGAGATAATTTTAGCTTTCATTTTATTGAGGCGCCTTCTTTTACGTTCTTTTCCGGGACCAGTATTGACAATACTCCTTCACTGTCCGTTGCGGCAAGCAGCATACCTTGCGATTCAACCCCCATCAGTTTGGCGGGCTTCAGGTTCGCTACAACAGCGATGAGTTTGCCGATAAGATCCTCAGGGGCGTATACATGACCGATACCCGCAACGATCTGTCTCGGTTCTCCCGTGTCCACCTGGAGTTTAATCAACTTCTTTGACTTTGGGACCCGCTCGGCCTGAAGCACCCTGCCGATTTTTAATTTAACCTTTGCGAAATCTTCGATAGGAATCAAATTGTCTTCGGCGATCGTAGGTTTCTGTTCCATTTCTTTATTCTGTTCTTTCTTTAAATCTATCCGTGGGAACAACTGTTCGCCCTTTGCTATTTTAACAGGATATGAAGGAGACCATTCCCAGTGATATATTAAGGGCGCCCCGTTATCTTTCCTGCTATTCATGGCCTCATCGGTCAAGGACTGAAGTCCGAGCTGTTTCCACATCTTCTCTGCTGTAGCCGGCATGAACGGATACAGCGAAACAGCGCTTAGCCTTAACGCGTTCCAAAGATTAAACAATACATTCTTCAGATAAGCGGGATCGCTATTAGCCAGTTTCCATGGCTCTGTCTGCGCGATATGATTGTTTGCGGCCCTTATAATGTTCCAGATATGGTCAAGAATTATGTTGAACCTGAGATTTGACCAGTTCCCGTAATTGGTATCGTCTATCGCGGACATCATATCATTTATACATCCCCCGGCAAACGGATTATTCCCGGATGTGTTTTCCGATGGGGCCTCAACTATGCCGCCAAGATATTTCTCCGCCATTGTTAAAAACCTGCTCAGCAGATTCCCGAGGTCATTCGCAAGATCGGTATTGATGCGCTTGATCAGGGCATCTTCAGAGAAATCACCGTCAAGGCCGAAGGTCACTTCCCTGAAGAGAAAATACCTGAAGGCGTCCACGCCGTACTTCTCAATAATTTTGTTCGGGTCTACGACATTGCCTACGGACTTTGACATTTTCTTCCCGTCAACCGTCCACCAGCCGTGAGCGAATATGTTTTCCGGCAGGGGAAATTTAAGCGCCATGAGCATCGTGGACCAGTACACCGCATGGGTAGTAAGGATGTCTTTGCCAACGAGGTGGTGATCCGCAGGCCACCAGAAATCACCCAATCCCGCCCTCTCAGCATGAGGGGCGAGATAACGCGTTGCGGAAAAATAATTCACCAGCGCGTCAAACCAGACATAGGTCACAAATTTATCATCAAAAGGGAACGTGATGCCCCATGAAAGTCTTGATTTCGGCCGTGATATGCAAAGGTCGCCGAGGGTGTTGTTCTTCAAAAAGCCGAGGACCTCGTTCCTCCGTGTCTCCGGCAAAATATAGGAGGGGTCGTCTTCAATATATTTAATAAGCCTGTCCTGATATTTTGACATCAGGAAAAAATAGTTCTCTTCCTGGATCTGTTCCACCGCGCGTCCGCAGTCAGGGCAGTTCCCGTCAACAAGGTCTTTTTCTGTCCAGAACCTTTCATCGGGCGTGCAGTACCATCCGGAGTACTGACGTTTCTCTATCTCGCCATTGTCCCAGAGAAGCTGGATGAGTCCCTGCACTGTTTTGATGTGCTCTGCGTCGGTGGTGCGGATAAAGGCATTGTTGGATATATTGAGCCTGGTCCACAATGACCTGAAATTATCTACCAGGAGGTCGGCATGTTCTTTTGGTGTCTTGCCCTTTTCCTGTGCGGCCTTCTCAACCTTCTGCCCGTGTTCATCAGTGCCGGTAAGAAAGAAAACTTCTTTCCCCTGCAATCTGTTATATCGGGCCAGGACATCGGCTGCAATTGTTGTGTAGGCATGCCCGATATGCGGCACATCATTCACATAATAAATTGGGGTAGTGACATAAAATTTATTCGATGGTTTCAGGTCCATTTTTACTCTTGTTTCTTTTTCCAGAACTTTCTGCGCCTGTTAAACGGTTTCCCCTTGCCTTTTGATTCAGGCTGAGCAGCCGTGTCAGCGGTGGAGGCCTGAGTCTGAGGCTTTGCAAGCGGCGGCGATGTGCCTTCAGCAGGGGCTTTTGCAGTCCCGGGTTTTTTCTTCCAAGTGCGGTCCCGCTTAAAGCGCCTGTGTCCTTCAGAAGCCTTTTCCCGTTGCTGCGCAGGCCGGGTCCGGCTGTCTTTGGATTTCTCTTCAGTAACAGTACCGCCAGGAGATGGATCTTCGGACTGCCCGGCAGCCGGCGCTCCAGTAATGGTTGCTGAATCTACAATCAGCAGATTATTTTCTACAGGCTCTTCCGTAACAGTAATGACAGCTTCATCAGGCAACCGCGCTGCAATCTCTTCGGAGGGGGCCTCCCTGTGTTCATAACCGAGGCAGCACATCAGTCTGCCGCAAACACCGGAGAGCTTGCTTTGATTTATCGACAGGGCCTGCTCTTTGGCCATTCTTATTGTTATGGGCGCAAAGGACGTAAGGAACAGGCTGCAGCATGTCTGTCTGCCGCAGCAGCCGAAGCCCCCGAGCAGTTTCACCTCATCCCTCACACCTATCTGTCTCATTTCAATGCGGGTCTTGAACCTGGCCGCCAGATCCCTTACAAGCTCTCTGAAATCAATCCTCCCGTCGGCGGTAAAATAAAAAGTGAGCCTTTTTTTGTCCAGTGTGGTTTCTGTTGTCACGATCTTCATCTGGAGATTCATGGCCTTTGCCTTTTCAGCACAAAACAGCCGCGCCTCATTTTCCAGTTCGCGGTTGATCCGGATGGTCTCAAAGTCACTATCAGTGGCAAGCCTGAGGACTTTTTTCAACGGGTCCCTTGTTTTCTCAATGATGCGTTTGGGTGTAACAACATGCCCGATGCTTAATCCCAGTTCCGAGTCAACGACTACACGGGAACCGGGGGCAGTATCAATATCATTGACCTCAAATGTATAAACCTTGCCGCAGTTCCTGAACCTGATGCCTACTACTGTGGAGCTTGCAGGGGTCTCCGGCTCTTTGGGTATTTCTATTGCATTATTATTTTCAATCATTTATTTTCCTCAAAACAGTAAGGCCGTAATCAATAATTTAAAGATTTCACCGTGTTCCCGGCAAGGCGGGAAATGGCGCATACAGGACCTTATTAAACTGTCAATCTTGTTTATTATCCTCGTCCGCTTTGTCCGAGATTATTTCTCAGCAGCAGACTCACAAAGTTATACGTAAGCTGTTTATTTAAATTAAATGCCAGCCGTCTTTTTATATTATAAAGCTCACGCGCTAATTTTAGTATATCCTTAAGCCCGGCGTTGCGGGAAACGTCCTTTATATATTCCGCCCGGTCCGTGTTCATAAGAAGATCTTCCTGGCCGGTCGCTGAATAAACTGCCATGTCCCGCAGAAGCAACTGGCTCCATTCGAACCAGGCCTCCATGGCCTCTTTATCTTCCCAGGGTTCTTCTTCAAGGCTTTCCAGCATCTGACTGAATATGCTGAAACACTGTTCTCTCTGATTTATTAAGTTGTCACCCAGTGCGTATCCGAGCCTTCCGCCGGAAAGCACACTAAGGAGTCTGGCTTGCCCGTCATCCATAGACCCTGACTTTTCTTTAATCAGGCGGCACATAGTGTCTAAAGGCAAAGTCGAAAAGCTTATTCTCTGGCACCTGGACCTGATCGTTGGCAGAAGCAGGTCCGGCCTTGAGGAAATCAGTATAATGATACTTTGTGGAGGGGGCGCCTCAAGGGTATCCAGAAACGCATTGGCCGCAGCCTGGTTGAGCCTGTCCGAGTCATCTATAATGGCTATTTTCCACCGGCCCTCAAACGGCTTGTATGAGAGGGCCTCTTCAAGCTGTCTTATTGCCTGTACCGTGATCTGTCCGCCGTCACCTTCGGGGCCGATAATAAAGACATCAGGATGATTTCCACTATCGGTCTTTTTACAGGATGGACATTTATCGCACGCGTCAGATTGAGTCTCCAGTCCAGTGTCAGGGTGCTCCGTTTCAGGGACTTCAAATAAGAGGTTGCCCATCGCCTGCAATTCTTCACCTGCAATTCTTTGACAGTTCAGCGCCTTTGCGAAACTGACTGCCGCGAGCCTTTTACCTATTCCCTCATCCCCGGTGAATAAAAGGGCATGAGGGATGCGCTCTTTTGCGATGCATCCTTTCAAAATACTTACAGGCCTGTCCTGTCCGATGATGTCCTTCAGCGCCATGCTTCCTCTAAAATCCTTATAATTTCCATTGAGACTTCTTCTTTGCTTTTTGACGAATCAACCACCTTAACGCGTTCAGGCTCCTCCCTGGCAATCTGATGAAAGCCCTGCCTGACGAGATTATGAAAATCGATGGTTTCCTGTTCAAACCTGTCCACCTTCCCGGCGTCCCTGTTTCTCCTGAGACCTTCTTCAACATCGAGGTCAAGCAGAAAGGTGAGATAAGGTTTCAAGTCAGGGACCACTATTTCATTCAGTGCGTCGATAAGAGACAAATCAATCCCCCTTGCGTGGCCCTGATAGGCCACAGTGGAGTCGGTAAAACGGTCGGTTATAACAACAGCGTTTCTCAGAACTGCCGGATAAATTACCTCCCGTGCGTGCTGCGCCCTTGCGGAATAATAAAGAAGCAGTTCAGCGAGCGGGTCCATATGGTTTTCGGGCTCAAGGAGCAGCGCCCTTATTTTATTGCCGATCCCTGTGCCGCCGGGCTCAACTGTTTCAATGACGGTATGACCTTTGGTCCGGAGATATTCAGCGAGGAGCTTTACCTGTGTGCTTTTGCCTGATCCCTCTACGCCTTCAAAGGATATGAAGCCCCTAACCCTTGACATAACTGTTTCTTAATTCCTTTAAGAGTGAGAACACCTTCAGCGCATCTTTAGTATCCAGAGAGCCTGTGCCGCAGGAAGGGGTAATAAGCGCCTGATGTCTCAGCATATCACTGGGGATGCCGACCTTCTCAAGAGAGGTCAGGCCCTTCTCAAGCCGTTCTCTTAACAGCTGGAAATTAACATCCTTGATCGCTTCTGTAGTGGGAACGATACCCCATGCTATATAACCTTTATTATTGAGAAAGGACGTAATCTCTTCGGGGTACATGCCCAGAGTTTCCCCGTAATCAAAGGCGTCAAAATTGAACACGTCAATCCCGGAAGAAAGAACGAGAGGCCAGTCAGCCTTGCCGCAGCAGTGAATACCCGCAAGACCTCCGCACTCATGAATATAATCAACTATTTCTTTTAACATCCTCGAAGCCTCTTCATTGCTCACCCCGATATAAGTGGAGGTCCCGAGCGCCGTGAGGATAGGCTCATCTACAAAGATCAGTACCTTTTCCGCAAATGGTTTAAGTATGTCAATCTGCCAGCTTGCCTTGCCTTTCAGCAGCTCCAGGGAAAGCTCTCTCATCTCGTCATCAAAAAAAATGGGACGTTTCTGTTTATCGGTCAGGGAAAGGGAAAAGGTCAGAGGTCCGGTAATGTGGCCTTTTACTGCGGCAAGACGCTGATTTTTTTGTTTCAGTATATCAATAAACGCATGCAGACCCGCTGCATATTCCGCTGAGATAGGAAAGCCGGTCCTGCCTGCAATGGCCTCATAAAATGCCGCTGATGCCGCGTCCTCAGCCTGTTCAACATGCAGATTATCTCCATCAATCCGGACAAATGGAAACCCCTCCGAGTATTGAGGACCCATAGACTCACGAAAGCTTCTGTGGGGAAGCTGGGGCCAGAAGGGAATATCCACTGATTCCAGAATGATATTACATGCCTCAACCGGATCAGTGTGGGGCAAACTGCCTATGCCTGTTGTATTAAATGGCTTAAACATGACTATTAATCATACTCTATGATGGTCGGAAGTATCAAATTTAACTGAGCAGAGTATGACGATTTATTGATGCGGGCTTCGGCTCGTTATATATATTATGTAAACAGCACGTTGCGCTGGAAGTCAGAAGCGCTGGTAGCAGCGGCCTTAGCTGTCTCAAGGTCAATCACATCCTGGTTGAACAGGTCCATTAAATGCTGATCAAAGGTCTGCATGCCGTATTGGTCCCTCCCGGACTTCATATAATCCTTGATAAAATCCGTCTTCTCAGGGTTTTCGATGCAGTCCTTGATAGTAAGGGTATTACGCATAACTTCAACCGCCGCAACCCTCCCGTTGTCATCTTTCCGGCGGAGGAGCCTCTGTGAGATCACTGCCCGCAGGGTATCTGCCAGTCTGAGCCTTATTGCCTGCTGTTCGCTCAGGTCAAACGCGCTGATGATCCTGTGGATTGTCTTGGGCGCGTCTGTGGTGTGAACGGTTGACAGAACGAGATGGCCCGTTTCTGCGGCCTTTAATGCTATTTCTATCGTAATTGTGTCCCTCATCTCACCTACAAGGATGACATCAGGGTCCTGACGCAATGCAGCGCGCAGGGCGATTGAGAAACTCTCTGTGTCAAGCCCAACCTCACGCTGGATGATGGATGACTTGATTTCCTTATGGAGGTATTCGATGGGGTCTTCGATTGTAACTATCTTGCAGGGTCTCATCTGGTTGATTATATGGATCATTGCAGCCAGTGAGGTAGATTTACCGCTGCCGGTAATCCCCGTTACAAGGATAAGACCTCTTTCTTCAAGCGCGATGTCACTGATGACTGCGGGAAGCCCCAGTGACTCCGGGGTGGGGATTGAGAAGGGGACTACCCTTAATACAACTGAAAAAGAACCCCTCTGCCGGCATATATTTACGCGGAAGCGTGAAACGCCGGGGAGCATGTAGGAACAGTCACGATCCTGGAGCCCATTGATAAACTTATCAATATTATCTTCAGAAAAGCTGGGTGATGATAACAAGATATGTCTTACGATGGCCTGGCATTCGCCCATTTCGAGCGGTTTGATGCTGAGAGAAGTTATGTTTCCATTGACCCTGTATTTCCATGCGGAACCAACGCAGAGATGGACATCGGATGCCTTTATCTGTACGCCCTCGGTAAGGACCTGATTGAATTGTTCAATAATGCCGTCCATTTTATCTCCTTTAAGGTATAACTGAAATACACATTTGCGGTTACGCACTTATATTTTCGTCATATTTAGATTGACTCTTTAATCCGGGGAAGAGATGGATATTAATGGAACTCTATGTATCAGTAATATATGAGGAATAGGGGACAGGCACTTGAATGGGACAACTTAGCCCTCTGTCTCTGCTAATTCATGCATTGATCGATGTCAAAATAAACGTTGCTGTTATTCCCTGAATTATTTGAATGATCAGAAACAGCGCCAACCTGATTGATGTTCTTCATGTCCTTAATATCTGTATAGGAAATGTTTCTGGTGCTGCCGGGATCAATGAACCAGAACGTTTCGCTTTCTGTGCCTCTTAACAAAAGCAGGTTGCCGGCTGCCCCCTTTAAAGTAAGATTGTTGAGAATTGTTTGAGTTCTTGCAGCTTCAAAATATATTGTGTCTGCAGAGGCAGATGTCTTTATGAGATTGTAAAACGTATTGTCACCGTACACGGACTGGTTTGTACCATTCAGAATGACTGTTGATGTCCCGGAAGCAAAGGCCCCTCTATTTATCCAGTCACCTTTTATCTGGACAATTGAAGAGGCTGCATAAAGCGTCCCATTAAGACCGATCAATAGATCACCGTCAACAATAAGTGCATTGTCATTTGAGTTTAAAAAGCCGCCTTCGATTGACAAATCACCTGCTATTGACAGGCCCGTTATCAATGTTACTGTGCCTGTAAAACCATCCCCCATCTTTAAGGAAGCTGGAGATATACCCAAATCCCACAGGCAATCCTTCATCCCTTCGTCAAAATCTATATTATCTCCATCGCGTGGCACTGTGCCGCCTGTCCAGTTCGCGGGATTTGAGGCAAGATCATCACTACCCTCTCCAGTCCATGTAAAACCATTATCGATAGTAAGACCGGCGTCTATCGATACGGCGCCGGTATAGCCGGGATTTATGTTAAATGAAGAAACTGTGACATTCAGGTCCCATGTACAGTTTCTTGATGATGTGCTGTCAAATGCAACATCGCTTCCTCTTTGAGGCGCTACACTCCCTGACCAGTTAACAGGATTTGAGGCAAGATCATCAGTGCCTTCCCCTGACCAAACGAGGGTCGCCGCACTGGCGTTCAATGTGAGATTTAGCACGAAAAGACAAACAATGAAAGCCGACAATATTTTTTCGATATAGTATTTTTGCGGCATTAATCAGTCATGTCCCCCAACATGAGAAATTCAGGCCCGATTTCTCCTGAGTGTCCTGCTGTTATGAATAAGCAATAAGATCATTCCTCCAGCGGGCGCTATCAGTATGAAACATTGTCCTGCGAAAAATAACCTGTCAATAATTACAGGTTAAAAATGAAGGAGGGTATGCCCCAGAGATAAAATAATAAGATGTATTCATGAATCGCCGGGTCAGCCCTTTACTCAACGAATACTGCAGTTCCTGAAATGCGATTTCCCGTGCGCGCTGAAGCTCTTTCTCGTAGGTTGCGGAACGACCGCCTACCAGATCACGGATTCCGGCAAATAGGTCCTTGAACAAGTTGGCGCCGAGGATTGCCTCGCCTGCAATGACACCACAGTATTTGGTGATGCGTTTGCCGTCAATGCTTGGGGTTGTTGTGAGTTGCATGGTTCCTCCTAGTTCATTAAAGTGACCTGTGCGTCTAAAGGTATGACTTGTTATGTCCTGGCATCAGGATGAAAAGAATATTTCATAGATCATATTTGACCTGTATCTCTTTGAAAACTTCCTGTCACGGAATGGGTTTAACTTTTCCTGCCCTCATGTCTTCACCTCTCTTTTCTGCTTCTTCTGCCCATATTTCATCGATCTCTTTTGTTGTTGGATTCAGGCTCTCCAGTAGTTTGTTCACTATTAATCGAATTAACCCGCTTGGCGGGTTGAATGACTTGTTGGAAAAAAGCGCTCATTTGACGCCCGATCTTAATGGTCGCTGTCCCCATATTTCAAAGCGCCGGATCAGCGGCAAGGAGACGTTATTTGCAGGTCAGCCTCTATTGTATCCGGTCCGAGATCTTGCCCCTCCGGCCAGCCGATACCGTTGAAGAACAAACTTACTTGCTTGAAATATTTCTCGTCATCGAGTCGCTTAAAAAAATCACTTCTGGTATAAGGAGTTACGTCAAAGACACCGCATACCCCGTCTGAAAAAACAATCTCGACTTTTTTCCCCTCAATTGGCTTAACGCTTATTACTTTTTTCATTGTCACTCCAATGGTTTTATGGGCATAGGATTTTGCCCGCTTACCGCAAGTCGCCAATCTGCCATAAGGTCTTCCCGATGAATCTCAATCCACGCCTGAACCAGCTTTTGCTTGTTTTTAGGCATACTCCCTTCGATAACCTCACCATCTGCGATTGAAAAAACGGCATCATCTTCTCCATAGGATGCGTGAAAATGTGGCAGGTTGTGCTTCTTGTTGTCGTAAAAATACATATAAATGATTATTCCGAAGAACATTGAGATTGTCGGCATCAATTTTCCTTTCTGTTGACAGTATACCATTTTACCTAGCCACTCTTTCATAAAGTTGTTTGGAAGCATGCCAAGATGCCGCGTCCTACGAAAAAAATATCCGTTCTTCCGTTCTGTACTTGGCTATCAGAATTTCCAATAATTTTATCATTTCGGCGGGATTTTTTTTACTGGAATAAAAGTGGGGTACTTGATTGGTTGATAATTCTAATGCAGCGGTGCAGATGAGACTACCTTATAATGAATGGCGCTGCCTGGAGAAATCAGGATCTCCGGCCTGGGACAAGATCATCGACAATCTGGCGGCGGAGATCAAGATGCGGCACTATTCCCGAAAAAACGGGGCTAAGCTCATGAAGCGCGTCACCTCTCATACTTTCCGCCACTCTTTTGCCACGCACCTGCTTCAGGCAAATTACGACATCAGCACAATTCAGACGCTTCTTGGCCATAGCGACGTGAGGACCATGATCTACACACACTGTGTGCCGGGCAGGACTGTAAAAGAGATGAGGAGTCCGCTGGATTTTTAAGCAATTCGTGGTAAATTTCTTGTAACAGATGAGAGAAAATAATATGGCGGTCTTAAAGATAATGTGTTAATATTTACCTTGTCTTACTGTTAATTATCCCAATAGAATTCATTATGAGGAGGTTTGTTTTATGGATATTAAAAGAATTGGCATTATTACAAGCGGCGGTGACTGCGGGGGGCTTAACGCGGTCATCAAGGGCATAGCGCGTAAGGCGTATGCGCTTGGAATTGAAACTGTTGTGGTCCCCAATGGATATGCAGGGCTTTATAACCTCATTGATCTGGATACTGTAGTTGTGCTGAATGCAGAGAGGGTGAGCAAGATCGAGGCGTCCCTTGCAGGGTCAGAGGCAGGTCATTCGAGGGTAAAGATAAGCAAGATAGACGACCCCGATAAATATGAACGGATAAAGAAAGGGCTGAAGAAATTTAACATAGACGGTCTTATTATAAGCGGCGGCGATGATACCGGCAGTGTGGTCGTTGATCTTACCTCTCAGGGTATACCCTGTGTACATGTCCCAAAGACCATGGACCTGGACCTCCAGCCATACAGTGTTGGAGGTGATTCTGCTATTAACAGGATATCGGTGTTTGCCAGAGACCTTAAGACTACGGGATTAAGTCACAATCGAATCCTCGTGATTGAAGTCTTCGGCAGATATGTGGGCCATACGGCATTTCGCGGAGGTGTAGGGGCCGAAGCAGACGCTATCCTGATCCCTGAAGTGCCTGTTGACTTTGACATTCTTTATGAACATATGAAGACCACTTACTTTGCAAGAATAGAAAGAAGCGATGTGCGGGCCGGCACATATATAATTGTTGTAGCTGAAGGCCTGAAGACCTCAAGCGGAGAGATGTTGTATGACGAATCAGCCGGGGTCGACGCCTTCGGTCATAAAAAACTTGCCGGCGCCGGGAAATATATCAGGCAGCAACTGGAGAAAAGGTTAAAGACCGATCCGGATGTTCAGGCGTTTATGAAGAGAACGGGGATGTATGTACCCGGTATTTACGTTATCCCGGAGGTAAGGGAAGTCACGCCCGGGCATCTCGTACGTTCCGGACAATCTTCAGCCTATGACGTTAATTTCGGCTATAAGGCAGGGGCCGGAGCTGTGGTCCTCCTGCGCGATGGCAGGACCGGAAATACTGTCACCGGCGTTGAAGGACAGAAGATTTTGTACATGCCGACAACAGAGGCCATAAAGCGGAGGGAAGTGGACATCGAAGAGCTGGCCCTTTTTGAAAGCCTCGGTACCTGCTTCGGACGCAAACCGGTTGAATTTAAACCGGAGCTTTGTGAAGAACACAGGACCGAACGGTCGATGTAGATATTAGAGGACGTTGATCGAATATTTATTATGCAGGCGCCAATAGCTATACCAGATAAGAAAATTTCTTCCTGATTTCATCTGGAGTATATCGTCCCGCCTTTGCTATCTTTTCAATGGCCGGAGGGGAGAGGTCCTCTTTCTCCAGCCTGATCATATACTGCCTGCCGACGATATAGGGGTCTGCCTTGGTATTTACAAACCTGATCCTTGTCCTGTTAGTGGCGGGATCGATGATGTCCTTTAAGGGGATGGGCTTGACCTTGCCGTCATAAAAAGATATCAGCGCCCCTGATCCGCCTTCCATCAGGAACTTCACAGCGCTGTATCCGAGGTTTCTTGTATATTCCGCGTCAAAGGGGATGGGATCAGCCGCCCTTAATTCATATCCTATGGTCTTATGAACGATCTTGATTTTTACCTTGCGCTTTTGGAACTCTTTATTTACAAAGCGCTGGAGAATTGCCCCAAGCTGAATTTCCGACAGCCTTATCGCCCCTCTTTCATCATTCTCCGGTAACTGATATTGAGACAATTCTTTAACATCGATCTTGCCGGAGACTCCCTCCGCCAGTATGGCGACTCCGTAAGCATATCCCTGTGAAAGCCGCTTGATGATCGTGCTTTCAAGGATATCTGCTACCTTGGAGAATTTCAGCTTGGTTTCTCTGAACTCTTCCGGGATGACGGTGATCGTTGCCCCGGCAGCCTTGCCTATGCCCAGGGCGAGATGCCCTGCGTTCCTTCCCATGGTCGTAATAAAATACCATCTGCCTGTTGTGCGCGCATCTTCGATAATATTTCTTACGATTTTCGTACCCCAGTGTCTCGCGGTCTCATAACCGAAGGTCTGCACGCCACCAGGCAAGGGGAGGTCATTATCAATGGTCTTCGGCACATGAGCAACAGAGATCGCCCCGTCCGTTCTTTTTTCTATCTCTCTTGCAACAAAGGATGTCCCGTCACCGCCTATAGTAATGAGGTAGTGGATCTGCAATTTTCTTAATGTCTTTATCATGGCCTGAAAACTCTCTTCAGGATTATCGGGGAAGTCTCTTGATATCCTCAGGATGGAACCACCCTTGCTGTGTACAGGCCAGGCATTTTTATGGTTAAGCTTGATGACCTTGCCCGCGTCTCCCCGGAAGAGCCATTTAAATCCGTCCAGGATTCCTATGACATTTATCCCCCTGTTATGGGCCTCCACAGTTGCGGCGCTTATTACGCCGTTTATGCCGGGAGCAGGTCCGCCACCAACTACGATACCGAGATTTTTTCCCAAGGTCATTCCTCCGTTTGTACGATTCTCCGCAAGCTTTATGATTGGAACATGATTTGTTGTGCCAATATCATAAGCAACGCATGTCCTTATTTTCAAGGAAGGAGCAGGGAAATGGTATCATATCCTTAAAACAGTTTCACCAGGGAGGAATTTATATGTGCCGCGTCTGTCCCTCATGGCTTTCATTTATACTCTATAATCCGGTCAGGAAGAGGTTATCGGACAGGGGTAAAATCCTGCGTGAATCCGGGATTGCCAAAGAGAGCGCTGTGCTTGAAGTCGGGGCAGGCAACGGATTTCTGACAGAGGCAATAGCAGATCAGGCGCGGAAAGTGGTAGTTGTAGAAATACAGGAAGGGATGGTAAGAAAGCTTCAAAAAAGGATATCCGGTTTTGCCGGGAAGGTCGAGATTGTAACCGCTGATATCGCATCCTATAATGTTCAGGCCCCGTTTGCTGATGTGTGTCTCCTGTATTACTGCTTTCATGAAGTCGCCGACAAACCCTCGGCAGTTACAAAAATCACCCGTGCAGTAAAAACCGGTGGATACCTTTCAATATATGAACCGGGGATCGAAGTCGGGAAAAAAGACATGATAGAGACTGTCCGTATGTTTACGGACGCTGGTTTTAATAAGGAGGCGGAACATGAAAATATGTTCACGCGCTTTGCAAGATTGAGAAAGACGGAGGAGCGTCAGCTATGAATGATGCAGACAATCAATTACAAAATTATCTTAAAGATTACTGGGAATATATTTTAAAACACAACCCTACCTTTGCCACATATATCGGGGACCACCGCTATAATGACAGGCTTGAGGATTTGTCTGAAGAGTCACTTTACTCACAGAGTGAATACTTCAAAGACCTTCTTGCTGAAACGGAAAAGGTTGATGAAAATTTATTGACCGCAGGGAACAAGCTGAACCGTTTACTCCTTATCAATGCCCTTACAAATAATATCCGGATGTTCCGGTACAGAACGCACTATCTGCCTCTGGACCATATGCAGGGGCCGCATATCGATTTTCCGCAGATCATCGAGTTTCACCCCTTTAATACACGCAAGGACGTTAATGATTACCTTTCTCGATTAAATGCCTTTTCCTCACAAATAGACCAGGTGATCGGGCTGCTTCAAAAAGGGACAGAGCAAAAAATTACAGCCTTCAAAAATATAATTGAACATGTCCTGATGCAGGTAGAGACATTTACGAAGTTCACCCCTGAGGACAGCCCGTTATTCTCTCCCGTGCAAAAAATCAAAGACGGGTTTTCTGAACAGGATATAGAAGATATCAGTAATCAGATTAAGGACGCCATTTCTTCAGGTGTGACCCCCTCATACAAGAAATTGTATAACTATCTGAGCAACGAATATATGAAGCACTGCCGGGAAAAAGAAGGCGTCTGGTCACTGCCCGATGGCAGCGATATGTACCGCTTTTACGTGAAGTACCACACCACAACTGACCTGTCTCCTGAAGAGATACACGAAACAGGCAGACGCGAAGTGGATCGGATCAGCGGTGAGGTTATTAAATTAATGAAAGGTCTCGGATTCAGCGGAAGCATAAGGGAGTTCTCGGCTTATATCAAGGGGAAAACCGAGCTGTACCCTCAGTCAGCAGAGGAGATCATGCAGGGTTACAGGGACATCCTTGCCCGCATGGACAAGATGCTTCCGGAGTTTTTTGGAAGACTGCCTCGCGCGAAATATGATCTCAAGGAGATCGAAAAATACAGGGAACAGGCCGCGCCGGCCGCGTATTACTACTCGCCGCCCAGAGACTTTTCGAGACCGGGATATTTTTATGTGAATACCTTCAGGCCTGAACTGAGGCCCAAATTCGACATGGAGGCCCTTGCCTGTCATGAGGCTGTGCCGGGACACCACCTTCAGATCGCGATCATGCAGGAGCTTGAAGACCTCCCTGATTTCCGGAGATACGGCGGCTCCACGGCCTTTATCGAAGGCTGGGCCTTATACGCCGAGAAGCTTGCAAAGGAAATGGGGTTTTACCAGGACACGTTTTCTGAATACGGGAGACTTAACAATGAAATATGGCGGGCAGTCAGGCTTGTGGTAGATACAGGCCTGCACTATTATAAATGGGGCAGGGCTGAGACCATTACTTACTGTAAAGAAAACACCGGACTGGAAGAGCAGGAGATAGAGGTCGAAGTGGACCGCTACATCGCAATGCCCGGACAGGCGCTGGCGTATAAGACAGGCGAGCTGAAAATAATGGAACTGAGGCAAGAGTCAGAAAAGTCCCTGGGTCAGGCTTTTGATATAAAGGAATTTCACGACCGGCTCCTCGAAAACGGCGCCCTGCCATTACATATACTGGACAGTATGATGAAGGCATGGATGGATAGAAAGATCACAAAATGACACATATCTATTAGATATCTTTAGAATTTAAACGTCGATGAATTTATGTGGCATATGCAGAGGGCAAGGGCGTCGGTGCTGTCTTCGCTGAATTTCCGGGTTGAGGATTTGAGATTGAGGATTATCTTCACCATGTCCTGTACCTGTCTTTTCTCGGCCCGCCCATAGCCGGTCAGGGCCATTTTTACTTCAGTAGGGTTATATTCAGATACAGGGAGATTGTTCTGGGCTGCCAGAAGCAGGACAACTCCGCGCGTAGACCCAAGGGCAAAGGCTGAACGGATGCTTTTGTGATAGAAAATCTTTTCAAGGCACAGAAGGTCAGGCTTATACTCATCGATGATCAAGGTGAGTGAGCTATGAAGAATTTTCAGACGATGGGGCAGTGTTTCCTTCGGGTTTAATTTGACTTCTCCGGCGGTCAAATATTTAGTTTCCCGCTTCCCGCCGGTCAATTCAACAAGGCCATAGCCGCAGATTACAGTGCCGGGATCAATGCCGATAATGCGCAATCTATCCCATCTTCGCCATGATCTCGTCCGGGATATCAAAATTGGCGTAGACATTCTGGACATCGTCATGGTCTTCAAGGGCTTCCATCAGCCTTAGCATTTTTTCCGCTTCCTTGCCGTCGAGTTTTATATAGTTCTGGGGGACCATGGTCACTTCAGCGTGGGACAGTTTGATGTTATTTTTTTCGAGCGCCTCTTTGACCGCATTCAGGTCCATCGGGGCGGTAGTGATCTCGTAATTTTCTTCATCAGGATCATTCTTGAAATCATCTGCCCCTGCATCAAGCGCGTAGGTCATTAACGTGTCTTCATCAACGGCCTTTTTATCCACCAGGATGTAGCCTTTTTTCTTGAACATCCAGGATACACAACCCGTCTCACCCATATTGCCGTTATGTTTGGTCAATGTGTGCCTTATTTCCCCGACAGTCCTGTTTTTGTTGTCGGTCATGACCTCGAGGATTAGTGCGACTCCCCCAGGGCCATAGCCCTCGTATGTGGTTTCTTCATAAACAACGCCTGGCAGCTCACCCGTGCCTTTCATGATCGCGCGCTTGATGTTGTCAGCGGGCATGTTTACTTCCTTGGCTTTTTCAATAGCGAGCCTCAGCCTCGCGTTCATGTCCGGGCTGCCGCCTCCTATCTTTGCTGCTACGGTTATCTCCTTTGAAACCTTTGTAAAGGCCTTGCCTTTTTTGGCGTCGACAATTGCTTTTTTATGCTTGATTCCCGCCCACTTTGAATGTCCGGACATATTATTTTTTCACTCTCCTGATTGATTTTAGTTGATAAAAAGTGCCAAGGCACATAGGACCTGTTTTTCTTTCCTTAAAAATTATAAGGGATGGATTTATGTAAAGGCAATAGAGAACAAAAAAGGCGTCCCGGAAACGGGACGCCTTTGAATGATACAATCAGCGTTGACTTAGAATGTGAGTAACAGTCCGTGTCTTACACGGTACGGATTGTCTGCACTTTCAGTCTTGTTTTTTGATGCGTTAAATACGTCATATGCATCGCCGGCAAACAGATAACCTGCCTCTATGAAGTATGCGAGATTAGAGGCGAGCTGGTATTCGATCTTTGCGTCGACTTCGTACCCGAGTTTCTTTGATCTGTCACAGGAATCGATGTCAGTACAAGCAATTGAGTCATCTTTTCTTGCATCGTTTATTGCAACTTTCTGAGCTGCCCTCAGTAAATAAGCGTCTGCTGAAACCTTTAAATCAGGAATCGGCTTTACAGAAGCTCCTACAGTAACGTACATGGTATTTTCCAAGCCCTGATTTGTAGCGCCGGAAGCTCCAATTACTGAATAGTCATAAATGAAGGTTGAATACTGGGTATCAGTGAGAAGAGTCTGGAATCCTTCATCCTTCTTATCAACCTGATCGGCCCTTTTTTCTTTATTGCCGCTACCATATGCTGCTCCGCCTCTGATTGTGACAGGACCGGCATTGGCTTCAACGCCGACCATTGCAGCATAGCCTTTGTATTTGAATGTCGTGGGTTCTGTAGCTGATTTTGTCGACTTTCCGCTCTGGACTTCGACGTCTGCTTTTACTTTAACGACTTTCAGGTCTGCATCGGCTCTGGCGCCAACGTTAAAGAATTTCAGGCCCTTGTCAAACGGGGTTGTATCGCGGTTACGCAAGTACGTAACATCAGCGCTTACATTAACAGCATTAATCGGCATTTCAACTGCAAGAACATAGGCGTCATAGTCATCTGCTACCTGTGCTTTGTTATGGGCATCAACAGCGCCGTTTTCAGAAACTTTGATATCAATAAGGGATATTTCACCGGGGCCTACTGCTACCCAGCCCAGAAGAGCGTCATCACCATAATTTGTGTGGTCAAAGAACAGCCTGTTGCCAAGCCCGAGGAGCATGTGACCGGCTTTAATGCCGCCTATCATGCCGAACTGATGTGAAATATATGCCTGACGGATAGACAGTTGCTGGCTCTTTGCATTAGAGGCGCCGCCCCAAGTATATGTGCTTCCAGTCGTCCCTGTTTCAAGCTCTACGAGACCCATGGTCTTGTCAGTAACATTGGCCTTTGTGCGAAGCCTTACCCTCTGGTCATATGCTTGTACGGTGTCATTTTCTTTATCAATGTAATCACCGGCGCCATCCTTGTTATAATCTTCGCTAAAATCACTGTTCTTCGAAAGGTTTCCTCTTATCCTGATCTCACCACCAAGCTCGATCTGGGACTTGCCTGCTTTAACCAGGCCGGGAGTATACTCTGCTGATGTTACCTGATGCAGTGCAAAGGCGGATGCCGCGAAGGCAAGCACGACCATCACACTTAACAATACTATTAAAGACTTTTTCATTCAACAACCTCCTTTTTAGGGTTCTTTTTTTAAAGCTTACATATATACTGATTAAATCCCATCCCGGTTCTCCGGGATGAAGGACATTCGTTTTTTCCTTACCACCCCCCTTTGATCTTTCAATTTTCTGAATGACTTACGCACTTAATTTATAAACTCAGTAAAAGCCTCCTGTTTTTTATGAAATGACATTAGCATTAATTTAAATGCTTGTCAATCAAAAAACAGATTCATTGACAAAGATCCGCATGAAACATGATTTATATAGCAAGTCCCAGGCCAGAATAGAGTTTAGAGTCAAGAGTTGAGAAGTAAGACTTAAAAAACAAAGAGTTAGAAATATTAATTCGCATAACACCCTGTGACAATAAACCCTAAGGAATGTGGTATTCATGCAATTGCAATGATGTAAAAAGGACTCAGTTGATAGGGCGTATAGCAATATGTCCCTACTCTATATCTTCTCTACATCAGCGGCATTTATTGTGAGGGCGACACCCTGACGAAGGACGTCGACAGAAAGCACGAGAATATGTTTGTCCAGTTTTTCAACGAGTATACCTTCAATCCCGTTCAGAGGGCCTCTGGTTATCCTTACCCTTTGCCCTTCGTTCAGATATGGATATGGATCAAGCTCTCCCTTGTTTTCAACGAGTTTTTGTAATGATAGTATCTGGTCCTCGGGGATAGGGTCAGGTTCCCCCGGTATCGTGCTTATAATCCTGACAACTCCAGCCACTTTCAGTACTCGCAATAAATTCTGAGATTCTCTGGTGGTATGCACAAAGATATAACCTGGGAAAAGGGGAAAGGTTATCACTTTTTTTCTGTCTTTCCATTTTCTGATCCTTTCAACCTGCGGAAGAAAGGTCTCAATCTCTCTTAATGCAAGCCGGTCTGCAACTATAAATTCATGCCGTGAACGTACATGGACCGCATACCATTCGGGTGACAGCGCTTTATTGATCTCCATCTATTCTCCTGTTAATATCATATCAATCGGGGGGAGGCCGTCTGGTCAGGATTCCACCCTGTATACACAATCGTATTTTCTGACAAAGTCATTTACCTTCAGCCCCGCAACATCACCTGCGGAGGCGCCTGCTACATTGCTGTGTTTGATCTGGAGTGATTCTACGACCTGCTCAAAATCAGTTGTGTGTCCCTTAATACGGATCAAGCTGCCGACTTTCAGAAAGTCATTCAGCTTAATGCTTGCCACGCCAATTGCTCTGTAATAATTAATTACTTTCCCGGCAAGGACTTCCATTTTGTTAATAATTAAGATTGCCTGATAAACTCGTGACGAGCTGGCGTAACACCCTGCTTAATCTCTTGTGAACCTGAGTTACCAGACTGTTAAGATGCTGCTGCCGCCTCTGCCCCCTGTTCTTTATGGACCTCGATAATACTGGTGACTATTATTCCGGCTGCCTTCAGCGCCTTCTGGATGTCCACAGCCTTTGCGTCCTGAACTTTAAGCATATAGTTGATATCCATGATAAGCCCTCCTGAGGATAAATTTGGTTTAATAAGTTGCTTTTAAATCTATATCAATTTGTTTCAAATGTCAAAAATTATAATTTGATATTAATATTCTGAATTGATTGACCCTGATGTTTAGTCGCTCATTAATTCCGAGACCGGCACAATGGTGATGTCTTTATTACTGCTCAATGCCTTTTGCAGAAATTCTATGGTATTTTTTCTGGGATGACCGAGTGCAATTGCATGTCCTCTTTGTTTCGCTTCTTTTATCAGCCTGTTCCACTGGACCTCGATTGCCTCCGGGTCATCCGAGTCATCAAGAAATACGTCACGTTGCAGTGTCTTCAGTCCCTGTGCCTTTGCAAGCTTGAAACCGACCGATTCCGATGTAGTCAGACTGTCAAGGAAGAAAAGTCTGCGCTCTTTCAGAGCTGATATGACTGTATTCATCGCCCTTTCATCCCGGGTAAATGACGAACCCATATGATTGTTGGCCCCTTTTATATGGGGGACCGACCGGATGTCTTCTTCTATGGTCTGGGATATTTCTCTGTCGGTCATCCATGTATATAATCCGCCCTTTCCCAGCTTCAGCGGTCTTGCCGCCTCCATCGGTATGTGAATCATGATGTCCCGGCCAAGCCGGTGCCCTTCCTCCGCGATCCATGCTGAATAGTCCTGCTGGGGAAGAATCGAAAGCGTCAGCGGGCCTTTAATTTTCAGTACCTGTTCGGCCAATTTCCTGCTTGGCCCCAGATCGTCGATTACGATTGCAATCTTAGGAAATGTCTTGGGTGGATGGATCTCAGGCTTCGTTATAGCCGGTTTCTTTCCGAATTTGAATATGTCCAGAATACCACCGGGCCGCTTTTCCTTTTCAAATTCCTCAACATAGAAAAAGACCGCGGCCATGATAACCAGCAGGATAAAGGCGATATGGCGTTTTTTTTTCTTTGATTTCACTTGCTCATATCATACACTTCTGCACCCGGAGGTACTTTAAGGGTGAAGATAGAGTCATCAAGGCCGGGGTTGGTCTGCACGTTTTTCAGCTCGATCATTATGATGTTCCCGTATGTATCGAATATGGTAAACATCTTGACCGGCATATCTCCTGACGCAAGTTCCAGAACGATTGTTTTTATAAAACCGATTTTTCGCTTAGGCGCAAGTTGAAGGGCATTTTTTTCCGGCATGCTAATATCGAAATCGTCCCCTATGTTTTCAAGGCTTCCCAGTAATGCGATCGGGACCTGGCTGTAGGTCTCTTTGGTGAATTTTGTCTTGACCACCTGGTTCTGGGATTTTTTGTAGATCCAGGTCTCCAGGTTATTGATCACGACCTTCTCGTCCCGCGGGGCAGCATATTCCCACATCATCCGGGAGGGTTTTTTAATGAAGAAGGAGCCAGAAAATTCCTGTGTGTCTTCGAGGTCCTTTATGTAGCTCTTTTGAATGAATTTGCCTTTGAGGTCCTTTATCGACGCAAACTGTTTTTGCAGTGAAGCAACCGTTTCATCAACAGCAGCCGCAGATGCGGAAGATGAAAGTAAAAGGGCAAGACCCAAAAACAAAACGACGCGGACAAATAATTTTTCCGCTGACAGTTGATAACTGACAGCCGATAGCTGTTTTCTCATTCATGCCTCCTGATTATCTCTCTCGGTTTACCGGCCTCTCCCGGCGGTCCGACAATACCTTCCTCTTCCAGCATCTCCATGATCCTTGCGGCCCTGTTATACCCTATTTTCATCCTGCGCTGAATATATGAAATGGATGCCTGGCCCGCGGACAGCACAATGTCCCTGGCCTGGGTGTACAGCGCGTCCTTTTCAGCATAATCGCCTGCTTCCTGGGGCTCTGTAACGAGGTCCTCAAATAATGTATAGTCAGGCCCGGCCTGGGCCTTTATAAATTTGACTACTTCACTGATCTCCTCTTCACTTACATAAGCGCCGTGAATGCGCTTTATCCTCTTGCCGGGGCTTGTAAAAAGCATATCGCCCTTTCCAAGCAGCTGATCGGCGCCATAGGTATCGAGGATTATCCTTGAATCCATTTTTGATGATACCTGAAAGGATATCCTTGACGGGAAGTTGGCCTTGATTATTCCGGTAATAACATCAACAGAGGGCCTCTGTGTCGCAAGCACGAGATGAATGCCGGCTGCCCTTGCCATGCCGGCCAGCCTTGCTATGGAATCTTCCACCTCGCGTCCCGATGCGAACATCAGGTCAGCAAGCTCATCGATGAATATGACAATGTAGGGCAGAGGTTCCCTGGCATTGACCTCATCGTCTTTTGAACCCTTTGAGCGGGAAGCAGCTTCTACATGTTTATTATAGGCATCTATATTCCTGGCCCCTGATTCCGCAAGCAGTCTGTAGCGCCGCTCCATCTCGAATACGAGTTTTTTTAATGCATTGGAGGCCTCTTTAGGCAGTGTTATAACCGGCATCAGCAGGTGAGGGATTTCTTCGTATGCGGAGAGTTCGAGCATTTTGGGGTCTATCATCAGCATCTTTACTTCCTTGGGCGTTGCCTGGTAAAGAATGCTCATTACAATACTGTTCATCCCCACGCTTTTGCCGGAGCCGGTGGCCCCTGCAATCAGCAGGTGGGGCATCTTAGCTAAATCGGTTATTACCGGGACCCCGAATATGTCCTTTCCAAGTGCAAGGGCCAGCTTGGACGGGCTCTTGGTGAAGGCCTCGTTCGTTATGATTTCTTTAAAGACAACAGAGTCCCTGTCTTTGTTCGGGACCTCAATTCCCAGGGTGGACCTTCCGTGAATGGGTGAAATACGAATGCTTGTTGCCTTGAGGGCCATTGCGAGATCATCTGCCAGGGACATGACCTTGCTTATTTTTATACCTGGCGCGGGCTCAAATTCAAACATCGTTACAATCGGCCCGGGCGACACATAGGTGACCTTGCCTTCGATAGAATAATCCAGGAGCTTCTTTTCGAGGAAGTCTGATCTTTCCAGCAGCTCCTCCTTGGGCGGCCTTGATTTTGAAGGCGGCGGGTCGTTCAGGAGATCAGTGCCGGGCAGTTCATATTCGCTGGAGGTTTTTCTGGAAGGCGCTGAGGTCTTTTTTGCCGCTGGTTTGAAAACGATTTCCGGAGAGGTGAGCGGCAGACGTACCTGCTCAGGCTGAATCCCCGGCTCTCTCACCTCTTCTAATATATGGGGCAGGCTCTTTTCATCTTCATATTCCAAGTCTTCATCAACAGCGATCTTTGCTTTCCTCTCTTTCATTGCAGCAATGGCGCGGGACCCGGACGACACCCTGCTCTTAACGGAGGTGAACAGGCTTATGAGTGAAAATTGTATAAGGTACATCAGGGTAACAAGTGTCAGGGTCCCAAACAGCAGATAAGAGCCTATGGTTGATATGATCTGCTTAGTCAGGTCGGTGCTGACAACACCTACTGCTCCTCCGGAATGACTGCTGAATGTCAGTGTAAGGAGAGAGGAGACCGAGAGTATCAGCAGGACAAATGTAATAATAAAGAGGGCCTGCCTCTGCTGGGCCTGCCTGCCAAGGACCCTGCTGGTCCCCGAGAGAATAAGGACCACCGGAATGATGTAAGAAGTAAGCCCTATGACCTGCAGCAGTAAGTCTGAAACATAGGAACCAAAGCGGCCGAGCAGGTTCTTTAATTCCGGACTGTCCGTGGAAAATGAGTGGTCCCACTCGTTATGGCTGATCAGGCTTATAATGATGACAATGCCGGCTGCAATGGCAAGGACGCCGATGATCTCTTCTTTTATTCTGCGGCTTTTTTCTTCCATGATGACAATGATTTTAACATTATATTTCTTTAGGCAGACATGACATATTGCTCGATAGAGTCGATTTTTTTAATAAGCTCCTCAACTTTTTTTCGGGTTCTAACAGCTTTCTTTAATTCCTCCAATTGATATTCGATATCCAATTTAATCCGTTCTTCCAGATATGAATGCCTGAATTCGTCATCAGCAAGCTGTTTTTTAAAATATTTTTTCGCTATAGTCATTTCGCACCTCTCAAAGCTTTTCTAATTGTAATTGCCCTTTCAATTTCTTTTTTTGGCGTTCTTTGTTCTTTTTTCACGAAGCCGTGTGTGAAAATAATTTTCTTTTCTGCTTCATGAAAATAAAAGCTTCTTGAAATCCTGTTCTCAAAACTTACCCTGAGTTCAAAAATGCCATCATCCAGATGTTTGGAAAGATTTTCTTTCGGCTGCATCCCGCTGTTCTTAAGCTCAACCAGCTTATCAATATATGCAAATATTTTAGCACGTTCCTTAACAGATAAGCTCTCCAAAAACTCTATCATCGGAACCTTGCCATTGATGTCAGCAAAATCATAGGAGAATTTCATTTATTGCATTGCCTATATAAGATGAAAGTCAGATGTCCTTTGCAGGGGATAATCCCGCTTGGTTTTCCCTCAGTTATTGTTCCTCTACTTTACATAGCCCTTGATTATACAATAGACATAATTCTATCTGGAGAAAAATTGTCTTTGCCTGGGATTAACCCCAACGCTACATCTTCATTTTACATAATAGAAAAGCACGACAGTACCGAAGACGATCCTGTATACGGCAAAGGCGTTGAAATTATGTTTTGTAACAAATCCAAGGAATGCCTTTATAACAAGAAATGCTGAAATAAAGGAGACAATGAAGCCGACGGCGAAGATGGGCAAATCGTTCATAGACAAGAAGTGGAGATTTTTTAGCAGGTCGTAGGATGTTGCCGCAAACATGGTGGGTATGGCGAGGAAGAAAGAAAATTCAGTAGCGGCCTTTCTCTCCAGGCCGAAGCACATTGCCCCCATTATTGTGGCCCCGGCCCTTGAAACGCCAGGGAAAAGCGACAGTGTCTGCGCCATTCCAATGCCCAGGGCCTGTTTATATGAAACGTCATCCACATCCCGGACTACTGATTTCTTTACAAACTTTTCAATTACAAATATGACAAATCCGCCGATGATAAGCGCTGCAGCAACGGTCACGGGATTAAACAAGTGGCGTTTAATATAGGAATGCAGGAGAAAACCGAAAAATGCCGCGGGAAGAAATGCTATCAGGAGGTTTAACAAAAACCGGTTGGTCTTTTCGGTCCCTATGCCCTTTATTGATGAGGACAACTTGTCACGGTAAAGCCAGACTACTGCCAGTATCGCGCCAAGCTGGATGAACACTTCAAAGGTTTTAGCCACATCATTTGTAAAGCCGAGTAAATCACCCGCAAGGATGAGATGGCCCGTCGAAGATATGGGGAGAAATTCTGTAATCCCTTCGACAATACCCAGTATGACTGCTTCAAGCATCGATGATTATAACAGATTTGCGGACAGATATGATTCTCTTGCGGGCATTCACGCTTCCTCACTTTCTTCTTGCTGTTTCATCTGAGGTTAGATTAAAATCATGCGTGGATTCCCAAGCTGAAACTAATTAATATTTAAATCACATCTTTGGATACGCTATGGCAAGAACGAAAATTGTCGCTAAAAGCAAAAAGACAACGAACGTAACGAGGAAAAAGCAGGCCAAGCAGGTATCTACAGAGACCTATCAGCACTCTGCCGAACTCTTGATGCGGCCTGAGGTCGGGACGCAGGCGCAATTCAGAAAGAAGAAGCCGCCTGTCACCTATCGCTACGATTCTTCACTTTCGCCTTCTCTTGAGTGGGATGGACAGAACTCGGCCCGCGAACAAGGTGAAGCTCTTTTAGCAAAGCTCTATGACGTTACCACATCATTGGCTGAACTCCAGGCAAAGATAAAAGGAGCGAGTTCGGAAAAAGAGCGGGACAGGATTCATGCAGAGATCGACAAGGCACAAACCATAGTTCGCTCGATTGCTGATGAACTTAAGGCTCTCGGTAAGCCTTTTCTGAATTGGGCGGGAAAGGCTGAAAGGCTGTCGTTCGATGTACCGACGTTGCCATTATTTGTTCATGAGCGGCTTTCAACAAAGGCGATAATAGAAACTCTTGCCAGCCACAAGAAAGACAAGCAGACTGATATGTTCAGTCTCTTCGGAGACCCGCAGCATTCGATCACTGATCAGATCCTGAAGGCTTATGAATACAAGGACAAGTGGGTGAACCGCCTTGTGCTCGGTGATTCGCTTGTTGTCATGAACTCTCTCGTGCATTACGAAGGTCTTGGTGGTCAGGTGCAGATGATCTTTATGGACCCGCCCTATGGCGTGAAGTTCGGCTCGAACTTTCAGCCGTTTGTTCGCAAACGCGATGTGAAGCACAATGAAGATGACGACATGACCCGCGAGCCGGAGATGGTAAAGGCTTATCGGGATACCTGGGAACTTGGCCTGCATTCATATCTTACCTATATGCGCGACAGGCTTCTGATTGCCCGTGAACTCCTTACACCAAGCGGCAGTATCTTTGTGCAGATAAGCGATGAAAATGTGCATCATGTAAGGGAAGTGATGGATGAGGTTTTTGGGGCGGAGAATTTCTGCGGTGAGATAATCTTTCGAAAGACAAGTGGTACTTCATCAACGCTAGTCGGCACTGTGAATGACTTTCTGATTTGGTACGCCAAAAACAAGCCAGTGATTAAATTCCGGCAACTCTTTCGTGCGAAAAAACTTGGCGGAGAGGGAACACTGGAATACACGAACGTAGAACTTCCTGATGGGTCTATTCGGAAATTGACCGCTGATGAGCAGGAGAATCAAGATACACTTCCTCAAGGATCAAGAATCTTCGTCGCCGATCCTGTTGTAAGCGCCGGAGGAGGCAAACCTGAGGATCAGATACTTGTTTTCGAGGAGAACGGTAAGAAATACCAAATCAATTGTGGCCCGAAGAGGCACTGGAAAACTACGCCAGCCGGAATGCATCACTTGTGGAAGATTAAGCGTTTGATCCGCACGGAAAGTCTCAGAATTTACAAACGATATTTTGATGATTTCCCTTATCTTCCATTCAATACAATGTGGGATGATACGCGGGGTGAAACCCAAATGGACTATGTTGTCCAAACCTCAACCAAAGTCATCCAACGTTGTATGCTTATGACTACCGATCCAGGTGATCTTGTGCTTGATCCAACCTGTGGGAGCGGAACGACTGCTTATGTTGCAGAGCAGTGGGGAAGGCGATGGCTTACTATTGATACGAGTCGCGTGCCGCTTGCGCTTGCACGCCAACGGCTGTTGACGGCTACATTTCCATACTATGAACTAAAGGAACCTGATCTCGGCCCTGCCGGCGGTTTTGTTTATAAGCGTAAACAGAACAGCAAAGGCGAAGAGGTCGGAGGAATTGTGCCGCACATTATGTTGGGCAGTATCGCCAACAATGAACCGCCCGTAGAAGAAGTGCTGGTGGACAGACCAGAAGCGGTAAACAGTATCACCCGTGTCACCGGGCCTTTCTGTCTTGAGGCTACGATACCGACGCCTGTAGATTGGGAAGGAGACGGAGTCGAGGATTCGGGAGCGCCTGATGTACAGGAATACGGTTCATTCATTGACCGGATGCTTGAGGTATTAAGAAAGTCTCCGGTGCTTCATCTGGACGGTGGCAGGACCGTTGAGTTCAAAGGCATCCGCAAACCGGCGAAAACACTGTCACTTTCTGGAGAGGCGCTTGTTGCTAATGGTAAAGATAAACCCGTAGCAATCCTCTTCGGCCCTGAAAACGGGGCGATCAGCGAAAAGCTTGTTTATGAAGCTGCAAGGGAAGCACACGCAAAGAATTACTCTCACCTTTTTGTGATCGGTTTTGCCATTCAGCCGGGGGCAAGGAATTTTCTGGATAATTGCGAGGCTGCAGTTGGTGTTCCGGCAACCTACGTGCAAGCGACGCCTGATCTGCTGATGGGCGATCTGTTGAAGAACATGCGGTCGAGTCAGATATTCAGCGTCTGCGGCCTGCCTGAGGTTCGTTTATCTCGTGTAGGGGCGAGGTCTCCTCGCCCAGGGCAGGGAGACCCTGCCCCTACAAAAGCGGACATGTATGAAGTTGAACTTGTCGGCCTTGATGTCTTCGATCCTGCTACTATGGATGTGGAACATCGGAAAGGGGACGACGTGCCTGCATGGTTCCTTGACGCAAATTATAACGGCCTCTGCTTTCATGTGAGCCAGGCATTCTTCCCGCGCACCAGCGCATGGGATAACCTGAAACGTGCATTAAAATCCACTCATGAAGAAAGTGTTTGGGACCACCTTGCCGGGACTGTTAGCGCGCCCTTCGAGGCAGGAGAACACGGGCAGGTTGCGGTGAAGGTGATCGATGATAGGGGGAATGAATTGCTGGTGGTGAAATCGCTAAAGGATATCAAGGGATGATCAGTCGCGTTGTCATTCGAGGTTTCAAGAGATTTCAGGAAGTCACGTTTGATATACCGGGGCATGTTGTCCTTGCCGGGCCGAATAATACTGGCAAGACAACGCTTCTTCAGGCAATTGCTTCCTGGTCACTGGCTTTAGACCGCTGGAAGCAGCTTAATGACTTCAATAAGAGAAAGGGGTATGCTCGTGCTCCCATTGCGCGCCAGGCTTTTTCATCCGTACCTCTTCGCAGCTTCGATCTCCTCTGGAATCGCCGCCTTTATACCGGGAACGTGGAGATTGAAATTTCCGAAACGGATGGGCGGAATATAGCAATGGAGTTTATCTCTGACAGCACTGAGCAGATTTACGTGCGCCCAAAGTCAAATGTTGATCCGGAAGCGCTTCGAACAGTTTCTCTTTCTGCTGTATATGTGCCACCGATGACCGGGTTGGGGACAGAGGAGCCTTTATACCAATCTCCCAAAATCGCGCAACTTTTGGGACAAGCCAAACCTGGTGAGGTAATTCGGAATTTATTGGTCCAGGCGAAACAATCCGAGAAGGCATGGCGGGACCTTACGCAATCAATTGAGCGTTTATTTGGATATGAACTTCTTCCTCCGGATGAGACTGGCGCTGACATACTTGCACAGTATCGTCATTCTCAAGGCGAAAAGGAACTTGACATTGCAAGTGCGGGAAGCGGCTTTCAACAGGTCTTGATGCTGCTTACCTTTCTTAATACCAGGCCAGCTTCTGTATTGCTCATAGACGAACCGGATGCTCATTTACATGTGATCCTTCAAGATGCGATTTATGGAGAGCTGCGGTCTGCAGCGATGGAGAAGAGGTCTCAGTTGATAATAGCGACACATTCGGAAGTAATCATAAACTCGGTTGAGCCAAGAGAGCTTTATGTTTTATTCGATGGGCCCAAGAGAGTCGCTGACACTAAGGAAAGGACAAATCTTATCAGGTCACTTTCGGTATTATCGAATACCGACATAACACTTGCGATGATATCTCCGGGTATTTTGTATACGGAAGGATACACCGACATCGCTATTTTGAGGGAATGGGCGAAGATCCTGGCTCATCCCGCATATGACTTGCTTACAACGAGGCTTTTCTGGAAACCAACTGTTTGGGAGACCCGCGAAGGTGCGCCGGGGATAAAGGCCAAGGACCATTATGAAGCGCTCACACTTGTCCGGGACAATATTCCTGGACTTGTGCTGCTCGATGGTGATGACCAGCCGAATATAACGCCGACAGAAGTTGCAGGGCAAGGACTGCAGAGAGTGAGGTGGCTGCGATACGAGATCGAAAGTTATCTCATTCACCTGCCGGCGCTGGAAAGATTTATTGTTCGTCAAGTTGGTGAATCTGCGGCCGGGGAACATGTAGAGGCGCTCAGACAATACTTATCAAACAACTTTCCACCTGCTATTATCAGAGACCCCCTCGGGGATCATGAATATCTCAACACAACAAAAGCAAGAACCAGACTGCTCCCCCCAATCCTGGATGCTGCCGGACTTCAAGGTTTTCCATATACCCGATACAACGAAATCGCGGCTGTAATGTTACCAGAGGAAATCCACCCCGAGATTCGTGAAAAACTTGATGCCATTTGCAAGGCATTCAACATTCTACTATGAACCAATACGAAGTTCCGGAGCCGATATTAAACTCTCCTTACCTTGAGCCATTATCATACTGGCGCATTATCGAAGGCGAACCGCCCGTACAAATGGAAGGCCGGAGACCGGCCATGTATTATTACCGCCCGCCGCTTAAATCAATGTCCGAGTCTCCTGAAGGTATCGGCACAGCCATTGAACTGAAACTCGTCAACCGCATTCGTGACCGGATGAAGGAGTGGTTGCCGCTGGCGCTAAAAGGGGAAGGCGGCGTAACAGGGGTTACCTATGAACTCCTCAATTACTGGCATCGCGACGGCAGGCAGCACCGGCTGTTTTTTGCCCAGCTTGAGGCAGTGGAAACGATCATCTTTCTGAAAGAGGCACGCGCAGACTTTCTTCAGGGAATTTCTATTCCGCCGGACGAACCGAGCGACGAACGACAAGCCGAAGGCTTTAAGGCCTTCAGCCGCTATGCATGCAAGATGGCCACCGGGACAGGTAAGACAACTGTCATGGGCATGATCATAGCGTGGAGCATTCTGAACAAGATTAACAATAAGGGGGACAGCCGCTTTTCGGATGCGGCGCTGGTTGTCTGTCCTAATGTAACAATCCGGAGCAGACTGCAGGAGCTTGACCCTCAACGAGGAGATGCAAGCATCTACAGGACCCGTGATCTTGTGCCGCCTCATCTCATGCCTGACCTTACAAAAGGTAAGATACTGATAACGAACTGGCATGTGTTTGAGCCGCAGGTAATGCAGACAGGCGGGGTCAGTGCAAGGGTGGCAAAGACCGGCGTGCCTGTGAGCATTACTGAAACAATCACAATCGGCGAAAAAACCACGACTGCCCGTGGCACACGGTATCTGACATTAGAGGATTTGACCAGGCAGGTAGATGCCGGGATATTGCATATAGTTTCCGAGGAGCGGGACAAACAGGGGAACCTGAGGAAGGTAAAGGTTGAATCCACGAAATACGTTGAGAGCGATACGGCGCTATTAAACAGGGTGCTCAAACGGGACATCGGCTCAAAACAAAACATCCTCGTACTTAACGATGAGGCCCATCACGCTTATAGGATCAGGCGGCCGGAACCCGAAGAGGGTGAGGAAGAGCTTTTCGGCGAGGAAGAGGAGGTTGAAGAGTTTTTCAAAGAAGCGACTGTCTGGGTGGAAGGGCTTGATCGCGTACAAAAGCTTCGAGGTATCAATTTTTGCATAGATCTCTCAGCAACGCCCTATTTCCTCGGCAGGATGGGGCCTGACAGCAACCGCATCTTCCCCTGGGTTGTGAGTGAATTCGGCTTGACCGATGCGATAGAATCAGGGCTTACCAAAATTCCCCAGCTTGCAGTGAGGGACACGACTGGTAAAGAGATTCCAGGTTATTTCAACATCTGGCGTTGGATTTTGCCCCACCTGACAACGGCAGAGCGGGGTGGAAAGAAAGAGGCCCCAAAACCAGAAGCTATTCTGAAGTGGGCGCATACGCCTATTATTATGCTTTGTGGTCTCTGGTCTGAACTGAGCCAGGAATGGGAAAAGAACCAGGATGATCCCAGGCCGCCGGTGTTTATCCTCGTTTGTAAAAATACGAAGATTGCCAAGGTTATTTATGACTGGCTTGCCGAGAATAAGCCGCCTGCAGGAATTCCGCCGTCGAAGATCGAGGGTTTCCGTAATAACGGCCGTACCAACACCATTAGAGTGGACTCCAAGGTTGTCCATGAGACCGATACAGGAGAGTCAAAGAGCGACGAATCGCGCTGGATGCGGTTTACACTTGATACCGTCGGCAAATTGGATTGGCCCAGGGACAGGCAAGGTCGAAAGCTCTATCCAGAAGGTTTTGAAGAACTGGCTAAGAAGCTTGGTCGGTCGTTATATCCACCCGGCAGAGACATCCGTTGTATCGTCAGCGTCGGTATGTTGACAGAAGGCTGGGATTGTAACACCGTGACGCATATAATTGGCCTTCGGCCCTTTATGTCTCAACTGCTATGTGAACAGGTGGTAGGTCGGGGACTGCGCAGATCAAGCTACGATGTAGGTGAGGACGGGATGCTCACGGAGGAAGTCGCAAAAGTGTTTGGCGTTCCCTTTGAAATAATTCCTTTCAAGGAAACGAAGGATGGTCCGCGGACTCCGCCGGTCAAGCGGCATCATGTTTATGCCGTCCCCGCAAAGGCGCAATATGAAATAAAGTTCCCGCGTATTGAAGGCTATACTCAGGCAATACGCAATCGAATAGCGGTAGACTGGAATGTAATATCTGAACTAACACTGAACCCTCTTCACATTCCACCTGAGGTGCAGATGAAAGCAGCGCTTCTTACCAATCAGGGTAGACCGTCGTTAACGGGGCCGGGCAAGATTGAGAGTGTGGACTTGAACCCTTACAGAGCAGGCCGCCGTTTTCAGGAGCTGGTTTTCGAGCTTGCCCGCGATTTGACACGGGTGTATGCATCGCAGCCAAGCTGTGAGGCACCGGTACAGGTGCTTTTCCCGCAGATTGTCAGCATAGTTGATAATTATTTGAGGGAAAAAGTGAAGCCGGTAAATCCGGCGAATATCCTTGATGTTTTCCTTTCACCGTATTATGGATGGGCGATAGAAAGTCTCTTGAGCGGCATAAAGCCTGACGTTATGACGGGCGAAACGCCTGAGGTTGCTGTTTATGAGTCAAGCAGAGGGCCTGGCTCGACTTCGGACATTGATTATTGGACAAGCAAAGAGGTCCGCGAAGTTGAGCGCTCTCATCTGAACTATATCGTTGCCGATACCCGTATATGGGAACAATCAGCCGCTTATTATATCGATACACATTTTGCGACTGCGGCTTTTGTAAAAAACCAGGGGCTTGGGTTTGCAATCCCCTATTTTCACAACGGTCAGACCCACGATTATATTCCTGATTTTATCATTCGCTTGAATACTGATGGGGCTGAGTCTTATTTGATCATCGAGACTAAAGGCTTTGACGAACTTGAATCAATAAAGAAAGCAGCGGCCGAGCGCTGGGTCAATGCTGTAAACATCGATCAAAGGTTCGGTCATTGGCAATACGCTATTGCGCATAAGCCTGAAGAAGTAAAAAGGTTTTTGGATAAGGCAAGTACAGTGCAGAAAAAGTAACTGAGTAAGGCTTGCCAATTTATATGAGAGGCAAGATGCTCAATATCTATCTCCATCCTTAAGAGGATAAGGTGCTAACCCGGGGATCCAAAGGGAGCCCGATAACTGCCCCCTGATTTTTTTAGATTCTTTTGCTAAACTTCTTAGCACATGGGAACCGGTCCTGAGCAGAAACCAAAGACTGAAAAACAGGGAAAGGGCGATCTCTGGCGCTTCGTAGGCGTTGCCAGCACGGTCGGCATCAACCTGGTTGTCAGCACGTTTGTCGGCTTTGCCCTCGGCTACTGGGTGCTTGACAAATATTTTAATACAGCGCCCTGGTTTACAATTATCCTTACATTTCTGGGGATTGTAGCGGGATTCAGATATTTGTTTATGATTGCTAAAAAGGCCGGAGAGAAGGATGGCAATTAGTACATGGAAATACTGAAGGGGGTAATTAAGAAAAGTATATTTATTATCATACCCGCGATAATATTGTCCGCATTTTTTATTGAGCCCCGGAAATTACCGCTGGGGATATTGATGGGCTGGCTCTTCGGCATATTAAACTTAAGACAGCTTTCGAGAAATATTGAAGGTCTGGTCGGTACGGAAAAGGCGACGTTTAAGCTGGTTTTTCTCAGCATGATCCGTCTGCTGGTCCTGTTTGCCGCTATCTTCGTGCTGATATATTACAGGGTAGTGAATGTATTTGGACTGCTGACAGGGTTTACGGTTGTTTTCGTCCTGATACTCATTGAAGGGGCCAGGGTCGCGAAAAAAAGTTGATCGTAAGGGCGGGGGAATCCCGCCCTTACATTAATAATCTGGAGGAATAAATGCGTAAATATCGTTCACCTGAAAAAATGAAGCAAAGGCTTATCGAGCTGATTCTTGAAAGGACATTTAAATTTACAGACAAACCTACTTTTAAACTGGCCTCGGGTACAATGAGCAATTTTTATTTTAACTGTAAACCCACTACCCTTAATTCTGAGGGGATGTATCTTACAGGCAATCTATTATATGACATTATTGAAGGACGGAAGTCGTGGAAGGTCAAAGGTGTGGGCGGGCTTACCCTCGGCGCCGACCCGGTGGCAAATGCGATAGCATACACCTCTCACTTAAAAGGGGAGCCGCTGGAAGCATTTGTGGTCAGAAAGGAACCCAAGAAGCACGGGACTATGTCATGGATAGAGGGTAATGTAACAAAAGGCGATAAGGTTGTAATAGTCGAGGACGTTATTACGACCGGCGGTTCGACAAAGAAAGCCATTGAAAGGGCAAGGGAATGCGGGCTGAATATTTTGGGGGTCATAGTCCTTATCGACAGGCAGGAAGGTGGCAGGGAGGCAATTGAATCACTGGGTGTGCCGGTCCGCATGCTGCTGACGAAAGAGGAGATTTTCAAGGCTTATCAGAAGCTGGAGACTCATAAAATTAAATAAATAAATTTAAGTCATTAGTGCATTAATATTTTTTATTTGACGGGGAAACGATATATGTACTACTATGAAAAACCTTTTTTTCTGCGCAATCCTTAATTTCAAGAGTAGCGTCCTTTTAGAAAAAGGGAAATCTGATTTGGTTAGTTTTCAATAATAATGCTCCCTTGTCACTTTACAGGGGAAAAAAAGAAGGAGGGTCAAATGGGCGGTAAGTACAAAACACCAATGCTGGACGAGCTGGAAAAAGGACCGTGGCCGAGTTTCGTAACTGAAATTAAAAAGGCCGCGAAAAGAACAGAGATGGCCGATGATGAATTGGGCCAGGTGGAGAAATCTTACGTTACCAAGCGCGGTTACTGGAAACACGGCGGGATCGTCGGAGTTCTCGGTTACGGCGGCGGAGTTATCGGAAGGTATTCTTCTCTTCCCAATGAATTCCCTGGAATTGCACATTTCCACACAGTCAGATTAAACCAGCCGAGCGGTTTCTTTTACACCGCAGAGTCCTTACGGATGATCATGGACATCTGGGACAAATATGGAAGCGGTCTTACGAACATGCACGGTTCTACCGGTGACCTTGTTCTTCTGGGAACAACAACTGAAAACCTCGAGGTGCTTTTTGCTGAATATTCATCACGCGGATGGGACCTCGGCGGATCAGGTTCAGCGATGAGAACACCGAGCTGCTGCGTCGGCCAGGCACGCTGCGAATGGGCCTGCATTGACACTATGAACATCTGCAATGAAGTCACACAGTATTATCAGGACCAGCTGCACAGGCCTTCATTTCCTTACAAGTTCAAGATTAAAGTTGCAGGCTGCGCATGCGACTGCGTTGCAGCTATTGCCCGTGCGGACCTGTCCATTATCGGTACATGGAAGGACAATATCCGGATAGACCAGGCAGAAGTGAAAAAATATGCTGATGCCGGTATGAACATTCAGGCAGAGATCGTTGATATGTGCCCAACAAGCTGCATGAGCTATGACGGCAAGACACTCAAGGTCAACGATGCACAGTGCAGCAGATGCATGCACTGCATTGCTAAAATGACCAAGGCACTGAAGCAGGGTAAAGTGAAAGGCGCATCAATACTTGTCGGAAGCAAGGCCCCGATCGTTGTCGGATCGCTTCTTTCATGGGTTGTAGTTCCCTTCATGGAATTAGAAGCGCCTTTTGATAATCTGAAAGACCTCGCCGACAAGATGATCGAGTGGTGGGATGACAACGCAAAACCAAGAGAGAGAATCGGAGAGCTTATCGAAGTCAAAGGCATGAGGCCGTTCCTCGAAGCCATTGAGATGCCTCCTGTGCCTCAGCAGGTCAAGGCGCCGAGAAAAGACCCGTTCTTCTTCTGGTCTGAAAGTGATTTCAATTAATAATTAAAATAAATAATTAATTAAATATAAAGGAGGAAGTATCATGTCATTACCAGAGAGAAAAACTGATATTGGACCACCGCATTATGAAAAATTTTTACCGCCCGTAATTAAAAAGAACTACGGCAAATGGGACCATCATGAGGTCCTGACCGGCGGCACAATGGTCCATGTAGCACAAAGCGGCGATAAACTGTACACAGTAAGAGTTGCGTCACCGAGAATTTTGAGCACGGACACCATCCGCGAGATATGCGACATGGCTGAAAAATACTGTGACGGCTATCTCCGTTTTACCACGAGAAACAATGTTGAATTCCTCGTATCCGACAAGAGCAAGGTCGATCCTCTTCTTGCTGAACTGAAGGCCAAAAAATATTCAGTCGGCGGAATCGGACCGAGAATCAGCAATATCGTTCACACCCAGGGCTGGGTCCACTGCCACAGCGCATGTACGGACGCATCAGGAATCGTGAAATCAGTAATGGACGAACTCCATGATTACTTCACGACAAAGACACTGCCTAACAAAGTAAGGCTTGCTGTTGCATGCTGTGTTAACATGTGCGGCGCGGTCCACTGTTCTGATATCGCAGTTGTTGCGATCCACAGAAAAGTGCCTGTCATTGACCACGAGACTGTTGGGAAAATGTGCGAAATCCCGACAACTGTTTCGTCGTGTCCGACTTCGGCAATCAGGCCGAATCCGAAGACCAAGTCAATAACAATCAATGAAGAAAAATGCATGTACTGCGGGAACTGCTTTACCGTATGTCCTCCGATAGAAATTCATAATCCTCAGCAGGATGGAGTAGCTATCGTGGTCGGCGGCAAGGTCGGGAGCCTCAGGACAGACCCGAAATTCTCGAAGCTGGCAATCCCGTACATCGAGAATGAACCACCGAGATGGCCTAAAGTTGTCGCGGCAATAAAGAACATCCTCGACGTGTATGCGGCCAATGCCAAAAAGCACGAGAGAGTCGGAGAGTGGATTGAGAGGGTCGGCTGGGAAGACTTCTTTAAGCTGACCGGCATTCCGTTCACATTCCAGCACATCGACGACTTCACATTCATGAGAGACACCATGAGAAATTCAGCAGCATTTAAGTATTAAGATATTAGTAAAACGGCAAGTAGTTCCGTATGGCTCGGGACTACTTGCCTTCTTCTTTAAACTTGCTTTTTGTTCTTGACAAATTATTTTGTAAGAGGTAGCGTTATAAACGTCAACCTTTAATGTTTAATACCAAAAATGAGGTGAGGATATGGAACAGACAGAAATTCAAGAGAAGATATTTGCATATATGCAGCAGATGAAGGGTAAAAAGAAACTGAAAGAAAAGGACATTATTAAGAAAATAATGGAAGAGTCTGGAGATGATAAGGACACGGTCAAAAAAGCGCTGAGGGCCATGATTGATGTCGGCAAGGTCATGTATTCCTACGGCGGCGGGTCCAGCTCTGTAGAGATCCCCAGCGAAGAGTACCTCAAGGAAAAAGGACTGATATAAAAATAGTTTTCAGGGATTAGGTTATCTCAATACCTGATCCCTGAAAACTTTTCTTTCCCCGCTTCATATGTTTAATAAATCAATCCCCCGGATAGTTGTCTCCGGCCTCAGAGGCGGGAGTGGAAAGACTGTCCTTTCTTTGTCAATTGTTTCCTTGCTCCGCAAAAAAGGAATAAAAGTAATCCCCTTTAAAAAAGGCCCTGATTACATCGATGCCGGCTGGCTGGCAAAGGCG
The DNA here is from genome assembly GCA_020053105.1 of Thermodesulfovibrionia bacterium. Classification (GTDB taxonomy): domain Bacteria; phylum Nitrospirota; class Thermodesulfovibrionia; order UBA6902; family UBA6902; genus UBA6902. Next base: position 8,275 of record JAGVNU010000101.1, on the reverse strand, counting down.
TCCGGGGCCCCCTGTTACAATTTAGACCTCTTTATGATGACCCCTGAGCAGGCCTTTGAATCTTTTTTAACGCATTCAATTAACTCTGATGCAGCGGTAATTGAAGGCAACAGGGGACTGTATGACGGGATGGATCATAAAGGGACTTACAGCACGGCCGAGCTGGCAAAGCTTCTAAAGGCCCCGGTAGTGATAATCATTGACTGCACCAAGGCGACAAATACTATTGCTGCCATGGTATTAGGGTGCCAGAAAATGGACCCGCAGGTCCCAATCGGCGGCGTAGTGCTGAACCGGATAGCAACAGACAGGCAGGAATCGGTCATCAGGAAGGCTATTCATGAGAGATGCAATATACCTGTACTCGGAGCTATCCCGAGATTAAAGAAGGACCCCTTTCCTGAAAGGCATATGGGGCTTACGCCTTTTCAGGAGCACAAGGGCATAGAGGAAGCAATTACAGCCGTGGAGGGAATAGGACAGCAGTATCTTGATATGGATGCCATATTGAATGCAGCTAATGGGGCAGCTTCACTGCATGCAGGTGCGCTGCATGCCGCGACCCCGGATGCTGCACCACGCCGCCCGGTTGTTAGGATCGGCGTCATCCGTGATTCCGCATTCCAGTTCTACTACCAGGAAAATTTTGAAGAACTTGAAAAAAGAGGGGCGGAGTTAATCGAGGTAAGCCCTTTGAAGGAAAAAAACCTCCCGGATATTGACGCGCTCTATATAGGCGGGGGCTTTCCTGAAACGCATGCAATTGCGCTGGCTGAAAATGTGTGTTTCAGGGATTCCCTCTATAATGCTGTTCACGATGGACTTCCCGTATATGCAGAATGCGGCGGGCTTATGTATCTGGGCCGGAAACTGGTGCTGGAAGGCAGGACCTATCCCATGGTTGGAGCGCTGCCGATATCATTCGGCCTTGAGAAAAAACCGCATGCTCATGGCTATACGATTGTTGAGGTTGACAGGGCAAATCCTTTTTTCCCCCCGGGGACCACTCTCAGGGGCCATGAATTTCATTATTCAAAAGTACTGGAGATAGAGGAAGACGGAACATTTTTTGCTTTTCATATGAAGCGGGGCAGGGGTATAGTTGATAATAGAGACGGGATATGCTATAAAAACGTTCTTGCAGCGTACACTCATCTCCATGCAATCGGGTCCCCTGAGTGGGCAGACGGTATGATAAGATGTGCGCTGGAAAATAAAACAGGCACAAAACACAGAGGCACAGAGTAAGAGGACATGCTTTCCCTTTACGCTTAGTCCCTTGGGAGTTATTTGATGGCGAGGCCGAGACATTTACAGTGTCCCTATTGTGATAATTTTTTAAGGGCCCCTGTTGATATTAATTTCAAGGTAATGGAGCTTACAGGCGGGATCTGTACATGCGGGGCAGTATATGTGTTTGACCGCACCGGCCGTAACCTCGGGGGCATTTTCATGGATGCCCTTGCATTAGTATGCAAAGGTGATATAGATAAGTCATTGTCGCTGAATCCTGAAGATTATGATTCAGTGGATTACGACTACGACATTCACACTAACATGATCGGCCGGACCAGCAAGGGCGGTAAAGCTGGCAAGCTTGTTTTTGTAAGACTGAAAAATAAATAAGAAGAAGGAGGTCAATGCGTTATAACATTTATTAACTAAGATAAACGCCATATAAGATTTTTTTATTTGACCGAAAGTGGGAATTTATATTATGATCCTTAATCTGTCTTTAGGTCTATTAGTTTCAAGGCTGAAAATACTCTAGAATAAACTTCCGTTTAGACAAAGGCGATACCAAAAAATCTTATCATAAGAAAGGAGTAGTATAATGCCAACATTGGAAAGCGAAGGAAAAAGTTATGAAGTCGATGAAGAGGGTTACCTTTTGGACTGGTCACAATGGACCGAAGGGATAGCTGCAGTAATGGCCAAGGGAGACGGTCTTGATTTGAGCGAGGAACATTGGGAAGTAATCAAGTTCCTGAGAGATTATTTTGACAAGTACCAGATTGCCCCCATGATCAAGATCCTTACCAAAGAACTCGCAAAGAAATACGGTAAGGAAAAGGGCAACACAAAGTATCTGTATGAGCTCTATCCGGCCGGACCTGCAAAGCAGGCCTGCAGATACGCAGGGCTTCCTAAACCGACAGGCTGCGTATAATTGTTTATAAAAAAATAAGATCAAAACACTTAAGGGTTGTTACCATTCATATCAGGAATGCGTAACAACCCTTTGTAAAATAATAAGGCGCTCTTCTTAAGAAAAAATCAATGAGAATCGGTCTCCTGTTATCAGAGAAAAAACATGAAATCGCAAAAACGTGGTTTGATTTGATAGTTGAGACATATCCTCAGGACACCGCAAATTTTTTAAAAACTCAAAAGAACAGGTTTGGCAATCCCGTCGGATTTACAATATCAGAAGGGATAGATGCTATCCTTGGGGAGTTGTCCGGGGAATTGGATCTCGCAAGGGTTTCCCCGTATCTCGATAATATTATCAGGATCAGGGCCATTCAGGATTTTACTCCCTCTCAGGCAGTCGGTTTTATATTTCTTCTGAAAAAAGTGATTTGGGAAGCGCTGGCAAGCGAGATCCGCAAGAATCAATTGTTTGATGAACTGCTGGTGATTGAATCTCAAATAGACCAACTGGCAAATGTTTCTTTTGATATGTATATCGCATGCCGGGAGAAGATTTATAAGCTGAGGGCAAATGAATTAAGAAACCGCACATCCAGGATACTGAAGATGTCGAATATGTTTAAGGACACAGAGGCTGAAGAAAAAGACACGGCCGGGTTTTAATTAAGAGTCTGTTTATAAACTCGACGTTAAGCCGTCATTCCCGTGCTTAAGGCACCTACTGTTGGTAGTCTTCTGAGCGGGAATCCAGTCTTCTTAAGAGGTTCTGGATACCCGATTACAGACTTCGGGTATGACAAAATAAAAAAAGTCAGACAAAGAGAGACAACTCTCTTACAGCACAAAAGAAAGGGGGGTACATAATGGGAATGATCTTTTCTTTAGTTGCCGTTATTTTTCTCGCTGCCATTGCCTTTATGGGAGCTAAGCTCAATCTGTTCGGTCTCTTTGGAGTCGCAATCCCATACCTGGCGGTCCTGGTATTTATTGCCGGCTTCATCAGGAAAGTGATCAAGTGGGGACAATCTCCTGTTCCATTCCATATTCCTACAACCTGCGGCCAGCAGAAATCTCTGCCGTGGATCAAACAAAGCAAACTCGATAATCCTTCAACCACGTTGGGGATAATAGGAAGAATGGCGCTGGAAGTATTGCTGTTCCGCTCGCTTTTCAGGAACCTCAAGACACATAGGACTGACGGCGGGCCGGTCTACGGCTCCAATAAATGGCTGTGGCTTGGAGGTCTTGCCTTTCATGTGACGTTCTTTGTTGTCTTCATAAGGCACCTCAGGTTTTTTACAGAGCCCGTGCCGGCCTGGGTAAACACCCTCGACGTTGTGGACGGCTTTGTACAGGTGGGTGTTCCGCACATGCTGATAACCGGCGTGGTGCTCCTTGCAGCCGCAACTTATCTCCTCCTGCGCAGGATCTTTAATCCTCAGGTCAAGTACATATCTCTGCCTGCTGATTATTTCCCGCTGTTTCTGATCATCGGCATAGCTGTTTCGGGGATTCTTATGAGGTACTTTATTAAAGTGGATATCATCAAGGTCAAAGAACTCACAATGGGACTCGCCACCTTTAAGACCACTGTTCCGGACGGGATCGGAGGTATCTTCTTTATACACCTCTTCCTCATAAGTGTCCTTTTTGCGTATTTCCCCTTTAGCAAGCTTATGCATCTCGGAGGGGTCTTTATGAGCCCGACCAGAAACCTCGCAAACAACAGCCGTGAAGTAAGGCACATTAATCCGTGGAACCCGAAGGTAAAGCTTCACACATACGAGGAATACGAAGATGAGTTTAGAGAGGTGATGAAATCAGAAGGACTACCGGTAGAAAAGGAGTGATGAAATGGCAATAAAACCGAAACCGAATGAACTGTTGTCAGGCATAAATTATAAGCCCCCCCTAAAACAATGGATGGATGAACCCGTTGAATTTAAGAAGGGCTATTATTGTTATGGAGCAAAACCTAAAAACCTTGAATACATAGGCTTCCCGAATGGAAGGGAATGGAATTCATCTGAGCAGGACTGGAAGCTTGTCGACAACTGGAAGGAGATATTCCTTGAGGGCATGGAAAACCTGCTCAAGAAGTTCCGCTCTTTCCGGCTGTTTATGGATATCTGTGTAAGATGCGGGGCGTGCGCCGACAAGTGCCACTTCTTCATCGGCACCGGAGATCCCAAGAATATGCCTGTGCTGAGGGCAGAGCTTCTCAGGTCGATTTACAGGCGGTATTTTACGGTAGCAGGCAAGCTGGGGAAGATCGCAGGCGCAAGGGACCTTACAGAGGATGTGTTTAAGGAGATATGGTACTACTACTACCAGTGCACTGAATGCCGCCGCTGCTCGGTCTTCTGCCCTTACGGCATAGACCAGGCCGAGATCACGATGATGGGCAGGGAACTCATCAACCTGCTTGGCTGTTGCACGGACTGGATTTCAGGGCCTCTGGCAAATTGCTACAGGACAGGAAACCACCTCGGGCTTCAGCCGCATACCATTAAAAGCAATTTCGATTATATGCTGGATGACTTAGAGGAACATACAGGCGTCAGGGTAGAGCCGACCTTCAACCGGAAGGGCGCAGAGATACTGTTTGTCACGCCTTCCGCTGATTTTTTCGCAGAGCCCGGCGTCTTTACATGCATGGGCTATCTCTTGCTTTTTCACTATCTCGGCCTTGACTATACCTGGAGCACATACGCCTCCGAAGGCGGCAACTTCGGATTATTCACCTCAAATGAGATGATGAAGAGACTTAATTCCAAGATATATGCCGAGTCAAAGAGACTCGGGGTGAAATGGATCCTCGGAGGAGAATGCGGGCATATGTGGAGGGTGTTGCATCAATATATGGACACCATGAACGGTCCTGCGGACCACCTTGAGGCGCCGGTGTCACCGATAACCGGCACAAGATTCGACAACGCAAAATCCACCAGGATGGTCCACATTGCCGAGTTCACTGCCGACCTGATCAAAAACGGCAAGCTCAAATTCGACCCCAGCAGAAATGATAATCTGAATGTGACCTTCCACGATTCCTGCAATACCTCTAGAGGCATGGGGATTTTTGAGGAGCCGAGGTACATCATAAACAGTGTGTGCAACCATTTCCACGAGATGCCGGACAACACTATAAGGGAGAATACCTTCTGTTGCGGCAGCGGGTCCGGCCTGAATGCCGGCGAGATAGAGGAGCTGAGGATGCTGGGGGGGCTTCCAAGGGCACATGCCGTGAAGTACGTCAAAGAGAAACACGGAGTCAATATGCTCTCCTGCATTTGCGCTATCGACAGGGCCGTACTTCCGCCCATGATAGATTACTGGATGCCTGACGTGGGTGTCTGCGGCGTTCATGAGCTTGTGGGCAATGCCTTGATAATCCCTGGAGAGAAGGAGAGAGAAAACAACCTGCGTGGTGAACCGCTTCCAGGCATGGAGGAGAAGGGGGAGGAGGAATAATGTATAACGGAGGAAAAATAATTGCAGGACTGATAATTTTTATTGCTCTGGTTACGTTCCCTTTCTATACGAATATGGGAAAGACAATTGAGAAACCCGCTGATCCCACTGCGGCCGCCGACGAGCTGCATATAGGGAATGTTCCTATCGGACAGATGAGGGCCGAACACATGATGATACTCGATAAATGGAGAGACGAAGTGGTCCGAGGCGGTGAAAGGTTTATTACTTTTGACGGAGACCAGTATGAAAAGAGTATTCAAAACGGATGCCTGGCATGCCATTCCAAGCAGGACTTTTGCGGCAAATGCCATAATTTCGCAGGGGTAAACCCGTACTGCTGGAATTGTCATTATTCATCAGAGGAGGACCAGTTATGAGAATCGACAGAAGGAAATTTCTCAAATTGGCCGGCTGTACAGGCGTAGGGCTGGGCCTGTCCGCGGCTGATATTTTCAAAGACACAGTCGAAGCGTCATCAGGCCATTCAGCCGTATCCACGGCAGCTACCCGCTATGCAATGGTAATTGATATAAGAAAACTCCAGACAGCCGAAGATTATCAGCGAATAGTCGATGCGTGCGACAAGATCCACAATATACCGACGCTCATCCCTGAAAAGGGTAATCCGAAACATGAAGTCAAGTGGATATGGAACGATACATACGGCCATTCATTCCCGGACCAGAAAAACTTTTATCATCCTGAGGCATTCAAACAGAAATTGTTTCCGCTCCTGTGCAATCACTGCGACAGTCCACCCTGTGTTAGGGTGTGTCCCACAAAGGCGACTTTTAAGAGGCCGGACGGGATTGTGCAACAGGACATGCACCGCTGCATAGGATGCAGGTTCTGCATGGCAGCGTGTCCATACGGTTCAAGGAGCTTCAACTTTGTGGACCCGAGACCTTTTATCAAGGACAAGAATCCGGAATACCCGACAAGGTCGATGGGAGTAGTGGAGAAATGCACCTTCTGCAGTGAAAGGCTTGAAAAAGGCGAACAGCCTGCCTGTGCAGAGGCATCCAACGGCGCCCTGGTCTTCGGCAATCTCAATGATCCCGAATCAGAGGTACGCAAGATATTGAAGACCAATTTTTCATTGCAACGCAAACCTGAGCTTGGGACAATGCCCAGTGTATTTTATGTGATAGGAGGTGAAGAGTATGCTGGATAAGGCGCTTAAGGGCAGTAAGAAGTACTGGACGCTTGTCATCATACTGGCTTCCATGAGTGGAGTGGGTGTTCTCACTTATCTTCAGCAGCTCAAATACGGACTGGGCATAACGGGTATGAGCAGGGACGTGTCGTGGGGATTTTATATTTCACAGTTTACGTTTCTTGTCGGTGTCGCGGCCTCTGCTGTTATGCTGGTAATCCCGTATTATCTTCATCATTTCAAGAAATTCAGCAGGATGGTGATACTGGGTGAATTCCTGGCTGTGGCTGCGGTCACTATGTGCATGCTCTTTATCTTTGTTGATATGGGGCAGCCGATGAGGATAATGAATGTCTTTCTTTATCCGACACCGAATTCCATCCTCTTCTGGGATGCAACGGTCTTAAGCGGTTATCTCCTGCTCAACATAACAATCGGATGGGCCACGTTGCATGCAGAGAAGAAAGGGACCACCCCTGCATCATGGGTGAAGCCTCTCATTTATCTCTCAATCCCGTGGGCAGTCAGCATTCACACCGTAACCGCGTTTTTGTATGCAGGTCTTCCAGGCAGGCACTTCTGGCTGACCGCGATTATGGCTGCCCGATTCCTGGCATCAGCCTTTGCAGGCGGACCGTCGCTGCTTATCATCCTGGCGCTTATCCTCAGAAAGAACACACAGTTTGACCCCGGCAAAGAGCCGATTCAGGCGCTCGCCAAGATCGTGACGTATGCCATGATAGCCAACGTGTTCTTTATCCTGCTTGAGATATTTACCGCGTTCTACAGCAACATCCCCGGACACATGCACGCGTTCGAATACCTGTTTGCGGGCATTGATGGACACGACAAACTCGTTCCTCTGATGCGGACATCGGTCTTTTGCGCTGTCCTCTCTCTCTGCCTGCTTATTCCGTATAAGTTCAGGGAGAAGGAGAACCTGCTTATTATTGCCTGTGTAGCAGTATTCATTTCCCTCTGGATTGACAAGGGATTCGGCCTTGTAATAGGCGGATTTGTTCCGAACCATTTTGGGACAGTAACAGAATACTGGCCTACTTTGCAGGAGTCTTTGATTACCCTCGGTATATGGTCGATAGGATTTCTTGTGCTGACTATTCTCTATAAAGTCGCCATATCAGTGAGGGAAGAGCTGGGGACCGCGAAGTCGGACCATTAGGATTTACTTTAACAGATTAAATGAAGAGGCAGCAGGCGTAGGCTTGCTGCCTTTTTTAATGGGGCGTCCCCGATGGTGAATCATTGGTCTATTTATTTCAAAAATATTCTGAGGGGAAAGAGATGCTCATTTGTAAACAATGAACCCAGAGACCAGCTATTCTGTGATGTTCTGTCCCTTGCCAATAAAATAGCAAGTCTGCGTTTAACGCATAAAATATTCCTCCCCTCTTTATGACAGCTTTTGTATAATAAAGCAATTTCTTAGGCCTGAAATAGGTTAGAAATACAGTAAGGGAGCATGCAATG
>JAGVNU010000060.1 GCA_020053105.1 Thermodesulfovibrionia bacterium | reverse complement strand
TCCTCTGTTAATGCCGGACACTCTGCTCCGCCGTTTGCAGGCTCGGTTGTCACTGTCCTTGTCCTGCTCTGTGTCCCACCTCCGCACTCTGCTGAACACTCACCCCATGCGCTCCAGTCGCTTACTACACAATTTATTGGACATGCCTGTGTGTTACATGCCTGATTCTCTTCTAATACAGGACACTCCTTACCGCCATTTGCTGGCTCGGTCGTCACTGTCCTCGTCCTCGTCTGTGTCCCGCCTCCACAAACCGCTGAACACTCACCCCAGTCATTCCATGCGCTAACTTCACAATCTATTGCCGAGGCACCGACTTTAACCTCTCCACTGATTACACCTGAGGGTATACTTGCCCCGCCAATTTTCCCCAATATTACATTGCTTAGATTTATCGGTGATATTCCATTAGTTTTTCCAATGACCTGAAGGGATGCCAAAACAATATTATCTCCCGTTATTGGGGTCCCGAATAACATAACAGCAGCAATACTGCCAGTCCCATCTGAAATCTTATTTTCAACAACAAGGGGGAAAGAATTGCTTATTGATGCGGATGAGACAGCGATAATATCCTTATCGTATGAAAAATCGAGTTCGAACCCTCCAAGATTTTCAACATGATCAACAATAATTTTTATGATAACAGTCTCACCTACTTCCGTACTTGCCTTCAGTGGATCAAACGTTACATAAACTGTAGGCACTAGTGCATGTGACATATTGAATATCCCTAAAACAAGAACCATTATAATAATTTGTAACCACGTTCTCTTTTTCATGCCAATCTCCTTATATATATAAATTTATTGATTTAATTCTGATTACTTGAACCGAATTTCCCTACAACAGTTAAGATATCCAAAATATTTACTGAATTATTTTTATCCATATCCAGGTCAGAGTTAAAACAATTATCTCCCGATGATGTATTAAATCCGCCCACATCTCTCAGAATATCAAGTATGTTCACAGTGTCATTGCAATCCAGATCAGCAGGGTCAAAACATGAAGCAGGCTCTAAAACCTCACTTAAGCCAGTGTCAGCAGGCACCTTTCTGTATTTGTCCAAAGTACATGATGCGCTGAATTCACTTAATTTAAGGATCTCTCCTCCCTGACAATCCATGTTTTCACCATAATAAAATAAATTATTCATATCCGTAATGGAATCGGGAGCTGTGATCCCATCCCCCACAAATGCTGTCACTGCTGAACCGTAGACTTCAGCCACTAACAAGCTTCCATCAGACGGTGTCGTTCCATCAGGATCAAATACAGGAAATACAATTAGATCATTGGAAAAAGGCAGGATGTTGCCTGTGGCATTATCGACATATGTCCTGACGGTCATCGCCTGAGTAACAACTCTCCCAGGCTCCGGAGGGTGAATAGTTACAAGAGAGGCATTTGCCTTTGCAGTTGAAACAGTCTGATAACAGTATTCCGTATCTGCATCAAGACCGGCGACCATGATTTTCATCACTCCGCTGTCTTCAGCTGCTGTCTTGATAGCAGCATCACCACTGACAGTCGGATGGGGAGTGATCGTAACACTATTTGTTATTTCCACTGTGCAATCAGGACCGTTAAATACTTTCAGTCCAGCAGTGCTTGGCACATCTGTTTTCCAGATAACTGAAAAAGACCGCGTCGTGATATCCGTAACCATAGTTTCACTTACCGATGGCCACTGTGCATCTGCTGGTAAATTCCCGATTGTGAGTAAAATTAGAAAAACGAAAATTAAACAACAACCTCTTTTGATTCTTGTTTCCGAGATAATCATAATCCCCCCTTATCTATATTTCTGTATTAATTAAAATCAATCTTATGATTTTTTAATCTACACGTATAAGGTTTTGATTTGATGCCCTTTTAAAGCCCCTCTTAATCATCATTCATTTTGATTTCAATGTGAATATGATGATTAATATTATTACAAATAAACTCTCTACAGGCTGAATAAAACTATTATTCTATTCGCTGCTTGCATTACAATTTTTTTATTATTGAGATAAATCAAGAAAAGATCCTGCCTGTGTCATAAAATTTTATATACACATCGCTGTATAATCAATCCACTTATAAGTGCTATAAAATTTATTAATAAGTTTTTATTTACACCTGAATAAGACAGTAAATTCTTTACCATTCCATAACTATTTGAATTTAGTAAATTATAAAACAACCCATTGACTTAATAATGTAATTTTATATTACAGCTTTGACTGCAAGAAATTTCTGTGACTATAGAGTTTTCAGTAAAATCCATAATAAAGAAATTGATAAAATGCATATATTACAAAATTGATTCAACCGGTTCAATTCCCAATTTATCCTTTCTCAATATCAAAAGAAAGATATCAGCGATCTGAAAAGAACCCGTTCAAGCAGTTCATGAATATTAATTTAAGGTTTAATACCTGATAAATCTTTCTTCATGTAAATAAAATACCCCTCACCGTCTTTTATCGGGAAGTCCACGCCCGCAGGCTGACCGTTGAGATAATCCGCAGTCTCGAACTTGCCGGTTTCAGCGTTGAAACGCTGGAGACTGTAGACGCCCATATCATCACCGAGCTTTTGAATTAACTTGTATGCAGTCATTTTTACAGACACACATGGGGCGCCTATCAGATTCACTCCTTTACTCAGTCCCGTTACTGAACATTTGTTGCTGAAAGGCAGAACAACTGTTTTTTGGACCTTTGAATAGACAATATAGCCTTCCCCGTTAACAAGTTCATAATCCTTTCCTACAAGCTCACCAGATGCGTTGTACTTCACTTCCATATAACTTCCGGTTGTGACATCGAATCTCATCACGCTCTCAAGCTCCTTGGAATTGCCAAGCATCTTGATGAAATCAAAGGCCGTGATCGGAGGCTCGTCATTCCCTGAATAACTGATCAGATTAAATCCTTCTTCAAGATCAAATATCACGATCATGGGTTTTGATTCAGGGGACCTCGGGTCCGTGTTCCACTGGTATTCCAGCAGATTACTGAAACCGTCATTGTCAGGGTCTCCTGCCGCATCTGATCCATTCCCGGGATTAAAATCATACTTGATTTCCCAAGCATCAGGTATGCCGTCATTGTCGTCATCAGGGTCGCAGGCGTCGCCGGCGTCGTCACCGTCGTAATCTTTCTGATCAGCATTTGCTGTATTCGGGCAGTTGTCAAGGCAATCAGCTACTTTATCAACATCCTCATCAAAGCCCTCATCAACGGTCCCGTCGCAATTTTCATCAACGTCGTTACAGGTCTCCGCTCTTCCGGGATTAATTGCTTTATCAGCGTCATTGCAGTCTTTACTGTTTACCGCAAAACCGGCAGGCTGTTCGCAGGCCTCGATCGTTTTGTCCTGAAGGCCATAGCCGTCTTCATCTTTATCAAGGTAGTAAATGTTCGCCTCATCGATCTTTCCATTGCAGTTATCGTCAACCTCATTCCTGCAGACCTCCGGAGCTCCGGGGTATATTTCTGCGTTCTTATCATTGCAGTCCCCGCCGCAAGTGGTCCAGCCATCTTTGTCTTTATCAAGGCCCTCATCAATAGCGCCGTTGCAGTTGTTGTCCCTGTTGTCGCATATTTCAGCAGCTCCCGGATTAATAGCTGAGCTATCGTCATTGCAGTCTGCATTATTTGTTACATAACCGGCCGGCTGGTAACATGCCTGTGTGGTGCTGTTTGGGTCCCCGTAACCATCTCCATCAATGTCCCTATAATAGGTTGTCTGAACGCCTTCATCGACTGAACCGTTACAATTATTGTCCCTGCCGTCGCATACTTCCACAGCTTCCGGATGGACAGCCGAGTTGTCTTCATTGCAGTCCAGCCTGCAAATGGTCCAGCCGTCACCGTCTATATCAAAGCCTTCATCCATCATCCCGTCACAGTCATTATCAATACCGTCACATATTTCAAGTGCAAATGGATGTATAGCCGCTCTGGCGTCGTCGCAGTCTGTATTATTCGCTACATATCCAGCGGGCCAAGAACAGGCTGTTATCTGAAAATTGGAATTGCCGTAGCCATCGCCATCAGTGTCCATATAATAAACATTGATCTCATCTATCGTTCCATTGCAGTTATCGTCAACCGCATTAATACAGATCTCCGGCACTCCGGGATTTATCCCGTAGCCGCCGCTCTTGGGATAGTCATTACAATCCGTATTGTTGCTTACATATCCATTCAGCAGCAGGCATGAATTGCTTGTCACTGCGGGATTGCCATAACCATCTCCGTCCAGGTCCCTGTAATAAGGGGTTGGATACAACACGTCGTCAACGATGCCGTTACAGTCATTGTCCAGACCGTCACAGTAGAGTTCAGCAACCCCGGGGTGTATGGATGCATTGCTGTCATTGCAGTCAATACCAAAAATGTAATTGCAATCAAACTCATTCCAGTCAGGGGCATAAATTTTGTACCCATCGCCGTCATTGTCCTGAAAGCATTGTTTTGCTACATAAGGCCTGATCTGGATTACACTCAAAGCAGCGCAATTGTCCTTTTCATTCGACTCAAAGACAGCCCCTGCTGTGTCGGCACAGGCAATAAGGTAGCGCGCCGTCGGGGCTTGGACAGGAGGGATTATAGCCGATGTAACTGCTTCCGAGCCGTTTCCGGGATTAAGGGCAGGCACGGTGCGTTCGCCTATAAATATATCATCATTTGTAAAAAATTCATTAGTGGAAAGGTAAAACCGGGTAATCGAGCCGGCCCCTGTTGCCGATGCGCCTGTGTTGGAGGTAATATCCGTTATTTTAAAACCCCAGCCGACCTCCAGAGAAGTAGGGTTGTTCAGCGATTCTACTTTAAGATTTGGCGCCTCGATCTTTTCCCATAAATGAACATAGGCTTCTGCCGACCCGAATAAAGGCGCGAGGTCTTGTGGACTCAGGCCCAGCTCCTTCAGGTCCGCTATAAAATCGGGCAGCATTCCCACATGCGCCAGCCCGTCCACGTTAATGTCAAACACCCGCGGCGGGACCTCAGGATTGAATATATTAATATAAGGCCTGCCTCCCATCTGACTCTTCTCCATCACAACGGCTGTCTCAGTCACTAATGGGTATAACACCCGCGATCCCGGGTCCTGCGGCCCGGATCTGTCGCCGTCACAGGCATCGGGGCCGAAACGCGGGGCCGGCTGTTTCACTCCGCCGTTGAAGTCAGACCCGAAGGCAACAGCGCCGCCCATCTTTTGTACGGCATAGAGATAAGACTGTACCCACGAACGAGATGAGTTCCCGCAGTCATGCGCCACCGGGGAACCGGGCGCCTCGGCAATTTGATCACGTCTGCCCTGATGAAGGATAGTGCCCACAAGCCCTCCGAGATTCCTGATACGCGCCAGCGTAGCATCGTCCTTCTGGGCCTCCGTTCTTTTAGCGCCTGAAGATATTCCAAGCAATCCCGTATGGCCCGAAACTACCGGGTAATCCCGTTCCTCAACAAGTTGCAGTGTACGCAGGGTTGAGTAGCGGGACAAGTGATCAATGTCTATGATCATCTTGCGGTCCATTATCATGTTAATCAGAGACACGCCAAGCGGCTCCAGTCCTTTATAATTACAGTGGGCCACATTACTATTCGCTCTTTCCAGTTGAGTATAATAATCGGGGACCGGGTCATGGTCGCCTAACCACGAAAGAGATGGAAATAGTTTGCTAAGCTTAAAATTATATCCGTATGAGGAGCAATCATACGGCCAAAAGTATTCTCCGGTTTCTATCTTATTGAGAACGTTAAACATGTCTTCATAAAGCGCAGCGCCTCCAAAGGCGTTATTCATTAAATGAACAGGAAAGACATGGCGAACGCCCTTCCGGTAGTATCTGTCCAGCTCGTCAAATACTTGTTGCGAATTACAGCCGCTGTTTACCCCGCAATTAAATAAAGTGTCAACCTCGATCCCCAGCACCACGGCCATCTTGCCGCTGTTGATGACCTGCCGCGCCTCGGCAGATGAAGTCACTATCCTGTACCAACCCATGCCGGAGCCTCCAGACAGATAGTCAATGTAGTTCTGCAGGGCGTAAGCCGCGTCAATCTGACGATCTGCCGCATCCATGTCGTTACAGGTAAATCCGGGGTCGGGTGAATAGACTATTTCACACAACGTCTTGTTGCTGACAGCAAGCATGACCATCAATTTAAGTCCGCCGTCAAAGGCGCGTTTCAGCCACTCATAGTAGACCTGCTGATGGGTGATCGAATTCCAGCGCGGCCAACCGTCAAACTGAGGCCATCCGCCAACTCTATGCGTAAGCCCCATACCTTCAGCCCATTCAAGCGGATCGTTCTCACCGAACCAACCGTGGAGATTTGAGCAATATGGCAATGCATCCGCAATCCCGCCGGATGTGTTGCTGAACGGCGCACCTGCCAGCATCCCGCCGCCGAAGCCCAAATTTGCAAACTGGTGATTGTGCAGGTCCGCGAAGCCAAAAATAGGCTGAGGTGTCTGCGCCGGGCCTTCTTCAGTAAACAAAATAAAGATACATAATAAAAACCATATTACTGCTATAAGTGATCTCCCCTTTTTCTTCATTTTACTATATCCTCCTTTACGACTGAGCCGACGACAACGCCTCTCTTCAGACGAGACAGCTCTCAGCAGTCAGCTATCAGCATTCAGTAAAACAATCATTTCTCAGGGATTGAAGCCTTTTACATCCTGCTTCATATAAATGAAATATCCCTCCCCTGCCTTGATCACGAAGTTAATACCTGTAGGCTGACTATTAAGATAACTCGCTGTCTCGAACTTGCCGGTATCAGTGTTGTAGCGCTGTATGCTGGAGACAAATGCCTCACCACCCAAGGCCTCAAAAATGGCAAATGCTGATGCATTCTGAGAGTCGCATGGAGTGCCTGCCCAGTTGGTTCCAGTCTTTAAATCATACACCGGACAAGTGTTCTGCGACATCTGTATATCCATATTTTCTTTTACATAAACAACAAGTCCTTCCCCGGCAATCATCGGAAAATTATCTCCACCCTTGCTTCCATCTGGCTTGTAATATGCTTCCTGTACAACACCACCCGACTTATTGTATCTCTGGATCTTACTGACCTTTAAACCGGCGCTGTCAATTAATCCGAAGAATGTATATGCATCAGGGATGGAGTTTGTATTCGTTGGAGAGCTGATGAGGTTAAAGCCTTTCTTTAAACTATGAGCATCATCACATACGTTCTCATCTATTGCACCGTCACAGTCATTATCCAGGTTATCACAGACCTCTACAGTTGGTGCTTTCGGTATACAGCTCTCTCCACTCCATGCCCCGGCTGTACACTTCTTTATCCTTGAGGATGCACATTCGCCTACTCCACATGTTGTATCCAGTGTTAAGTTCTCATCAACTGTGCCGTCACAATCGTTGTCCTTGCCGTCACATACTTCAGGACTGACTATGCAAAGAGCTGTCATGGCAATATTCTTCGTAATGGTTTGTCCCTGGGCGATAGTAAAGTTATCGGTAATAGTTTCATACCCCGTGTTGCGGGCTTCCAGTGCATACGTACCTGATGTATGAAACATTATGTAAGTCCCGGTTGGAGTGCTTATGGTTGAGATATTGGCAGCAGTTTTTATAAGCACATTCCCAAGAGGTGTCCCTCCCGGAATATTCGTTACAGTACCTGTCAGGATGCCCAGCAAAGACAGCGCTGCCGGCTGATATACCTGCAATTCATATCCCGTATTCTTCCCGGACTTATTACTGTCCTGCTGCCTTGACCTTACATAATAAATTCCATCGGACGGACACTGCCATTCCAGCAGCTCATCTGCGTGGGGCACTCCTGACGTATTTTTCTGGGCCAGCATCAAAATACCATCGGGGCCGTAAAGCTCAAGGACGACATCCGCATCCACCTCTAACCTGCTCGCCCTTATTGAGTAACTCTGTCCCGCGATACCATAAAACCTTACCCAGTCCTCATCACCCGAATCATAAAAATTGTGTTTCTGCGGCTCCGGGTCATTCAGCACTATTACTCCTGCCTGATCATATGTGTTATCGACTTCATACGCATCTCTTCCATACATCTGATATATAGTCATGCTCTCAGGCGCTGATATGTCTCCTTCAATATCAATTGCATAAAACGATATCCTGTACGTGCCCACGGATGTGAAACCATCAAAAACACCTTCGTATTTTCCGTCCTGATCAGGGTCCGTAAGTACCACTACAGGCAGTTCCGTAATAGGGACACCCGTTGACGCCTGTTCAAAGTCCGGGGGGACAACAGTCGCCCACACTTTTTCTATTCCATCAGCATCAAAGATGCCGCTGGACCAGATCGTTACAGGGACATCCCCGTGAATGGTCTGGCTTGGAGAAATACTGCTTATTACAGGGATGTCTGATGCAGGGCGGTAACCCCTCCCGATTACAAGATTACCGATGGTATCGCTCGCGGTGTTTTGTTTTCCGTCTCCATCCGCATCAAAGCCCGGGGACTGGGGGATGCTCCTTACAGCATCATCTCCGGCTTGAAAAGCATCCGCTACATTCTTCCCTTCGTTAAGCGCGGACAGAAACTGGTATGAAAATGTAAGTCTCCCCCCCTGCAGAAAGATGGCCCTCTCGTTCCACGCGCTGCTCGTTATAATGATCCTTTCTTTTCCATCCGGAGGAGTCATCATAGGAGTGAACTGATCTGTGTCAATGTTTCCAAGGTGTATAAAGCTTCCTGAATTACAAGCCTCGTAGATAAAAAGAAGCCTGCCCGTCATATCTGCCTGCAGGCCGTCAAGCATGGCATCCAGGTCGACTGCACGCAGGGCCTCATCAGGCTGTAACTGAAATATACCGGGTCCCCCGTGGTCTGCCATATACAACGTCATGTGGCGGGGCGGTCCGGATTCCCTGGCCCATGTGTTTATTGCATAAGAGAGGCTGCCCGATATCAACGGACCACCAATTATAGCATCGCCGTCGACATCATTTTGTCCGTCTCCATCTACATCATCGGGAAGCGGGCTGAGGTAATAAATATTTTTATGGGTATAGCCCTGATATATGAGCGTGCGATAGGCAAAATTGGCAAGCTTCTGTGTTGCTTCCCAGATAACATTTCCGTTTGCGGGACCATATCCTGCAACTATGATGGCCTTTGAACGGGACATCTCTTCAACAAACGCACTGCCTTCAAAAGTAACTGCACCGGGGAGTTCATCACTTTCCGACTCATTAAAAACCCTGAGTGTATAATGGCCTGCTATTGAGGGGCCGGGAAGGCTTAATGATAAACTCGTATCACTGGTTAAGGTAACAGGCGTAATCTCAACCGGTTTCGGCACAACTGCCAATCCGGAGAAGCTGTCCGCTACAAAGACATAATCGCCGGAAACCGCCGCACCTTTTGCATATCCTCGTGTATCAAGGTATCCAATAATCTGCGGGACCGTAGGATTATTTATATTAATTACCATAAGACCAGCACGATCATCTGCAACAAATGCATAATTGCCTGCAATAGTAATATGGTACGCATCTCCCGGAGTATCCATCGGAGTTTCAAAATGCGGGGCTGCAGGATCGCTGATATTAATTATCTGCAGGCCGCTGTTGTTAGCGGCAACAAAAACATAATCGCCAACAGCAGCAACACTGAGGGCAGATCCCGGGGTATCTATCATAAATGCTGCCGGGGCAGAATTCGCTGGATCACTGATATCAACAATCTGAATGCCCTCAAGACCATATGCAACATACGCATACCTGCCTGACACGGCTATACCCTCAGCGTACCCCTCTTTCTTTACTGTAACAGGCGCAATCTGCGGGTTTTCTGGGTCCGTGATGTCAATTACCACTAACCCGCCGGCGCCTGCTGCAACATACGCATAATTACCCGACACAGCAACTGCCTCAGCATATCCCTGCGTATTTACTCCGTTGGGTTTGAGTTCCGGATTCGCGGGATCGCTGATATCAGCCACTTGCAGGCCGCTGTAGCCGGATGCCACATAGACATAATTGCCTGACAGGGCGATGCCCTTTGCATATCCCGGAACATTCCCTGAACCCGCGATCTGCGGATTAAGGGGTTCGCTTATATTGATGACCTGAATCCCGCTGTGTCCATCGGCTGCAAACACATAATTGTCTGATACAGTTACAGCCTCAATATCTCCCGGCGTGTCAAGGGAAATCTCACTCTGGGGAATTGACACATTATTAATATCAATTATCTGAAGTCCCCCGGAATCATCCGCTACATAAGCATAATCACCCGATACAACCACTCCCTGAGATGAGCCCGGGGTATTCACAAACCCTGTAATCTTGGGTTTTAAAGGATCGCTATCATTGACAATATAAACCCCTTCGCTCCCGCAGGACACATAAACATAATCTCCTGACACTGTCACATCAAGGGCGCTTCCGGGAGTCATGACCGATCCAGTAAAAGCGGGACTAAGAGGATCACTG
This sequence comes from Thermodesulfovibrionia bacterium, assembly GCA_020053105.1. Lineage (GTDB taxonomy): Bacteria > Nitrospirota > Thermodesulfovibrionia > UBA6902 > UBA6902 > UBA6902. Next base: position 38,748 of record JAGVNU010000060.1, on the reverse strand, counting down.
ATATTAAATATATTGAGACCGCCGGAGCCATCTGCGATATAAGCATAATTTTCTGACACCGTAACGGCATAACCATCCCCACCCGTTGGTACGTTGGCCTCCACATGTGGACTTTCAGGATTGCTGATGTCGATAACAGACAGGCCATCCTTCCCCGAGACATATGCATAGTCTCCTAAAAGAGCAACTCCCTGAGCATCTTCAAGTTCCGTCTCGCCAACCGTGCCTTTTAGTATGAGGTTCACTGGATCGCTCACATCATATATTTGAAGGGCACCTTGCCTGTCTATCACATAAACGTAATTCCCTGAAACCGAGATATCCCTCGCACTCCCGGATGAGGGTTCCGTACTTTGTATATAAGGCTTTGCAGGGTCGCTGATATTTACGACCCTGATACCTATATCATCAGTAACGTATGCATAATTCCCCGAAACAACTACATCATAAGCAGGCATAACATCCTGCAGCACACCGATGACATGAGGGCTTGATGTATTGCGGATATAGATAACCTGAAGGCCTTCAGTCGTTGCTACATAGGCAATATCTCCTGAAACGGCAACCCCTGAAGCATTTCCAATCTGATTCACAGCACCCACAATCTTCCGCTCGTTCCTCACATCGAGGTACATGGAGATTTTAGTATTTCCATCGAATCCAGTACCTCGCAGGGTCACATCCAGATTCTTGCCCACCTCACCAAGCGTAGGATAGACCGCTTTCAGCTCCAGTGCGGCATGTGCCTCAGTAACAGAAAAGAGGAGACAGCACAGGATGGGAAGAATCCCTTTTGCGTTGTGCCTTTCAATGTTCATCACTAGTTATTCACTTACCTTTTACGATCTTGCGCGCTCATCGCTATGGCTGAAAGCCGCCCTTTTCCTGCTTCATATAAATCAAATACCCCTCTCCCGCTTTGATCGGGAAATTTACACCAACAGGTTGACCATAGAGATAACTGCCAGTCTCAAACTTACCCGTGTTCGTATTAAACCTCTGAATACTAGAGACAAATGCCTCACCGCCCAATGCCTGCATCATCGCAAATGCAGTTGCATGCTGCGGAAGACATGGCGTTCCAGCCCTGTTTACTCCTATTCCCAAAGCAAAGTCCGGACAATGGTTCTGAGACAGAGTCATCTCAATGTCCTCTTTCACATACACAACAAGGCCTTCTCCTGCAAGAATCGGGAAGTTGTCTCCTCCCATAGTGCCGTCCTGTTTATAATATGCTTCCCTCACCTTCCCGTCAGTCACGCTCAAACTCTCGACTGATTCCGCCTTGTCAAGAGATTTTATAAATGTATATGCATCCGTCATATAGTGGGTATTGGTCGGGGCGCTGATGAGATTGAACCCTTTGTAGAGGTCCACTGTCAGTCCAAGAGGCACTGACAATCTATCGCAGGGATCGCTTCCAAACTCATATTCCACCTGGTTTGAATAGGTATCACTGTCAGCATCCAGCAGCGAGTCCTGGCTTTTCGGATCCATGCAGCTGTGGGCTGCTTCAACATTATCACCTATGCTGTCACCATCCGTGTCTGAATTGAACGGGTTTGTGCCAAGCGCTATTTCCTCTTCATTAGTAAGCCCGTCAGCGTCTGCATCCCCGGCTGCGGAGAAGGTGGTAAAGCTCCACATAGGGCCTGTCTGTCTATTGCCGTGATTATCTGTTGCCACTACATACCAGTAGTACGTTGTGTTGTATGACAGGCTTCCCGGTTTGTGAACCGGTTCAGCTGTCTTAACGGGTAATGACATATTGTTCACATCACTGCCGAAATAGACATCATACGTCATGGTGTCACCTGCGTCAGGGTCTTCACCTTTCCAACTCAGCGCCGGAGTGACAGTGACATCTTTTTCTGCCAGATACGGCGATGGCCCTGATACAAAGGGGGCACGGTTTTCAGCCGGTATCACGACCAGGACATCATACCGGTTTGGAGCGTAAGGAGGTTTCTCCAGATTGCCTGCATTGTCCCTAGCTATGCTGTAGAGAGTATAAGTATGGCCCGCTTCGCCGATGAACTCATCGCTGGTGGTATTCGCCGGATAACTTCTCCATAGCGCAGGCGCGCCTCCATTATCAGACATATATATATCAAACCCTGCAATACCGGGATCATCGCCGGTATCATACCCTGACCAGATGAGACTGACCGCTGTTCCGTCCGGCACGGCGCTGTTTATCTGACTGACCGGAAGGTCAGGGTCAATCGTGTTGAAAACTTCACGGGTCATGATGGGGGCATTTGCGTCAAACACTATGCTCGCGCGGGTTGAAATAAGATCGCCTCTCCTTGCATCCTTCTTCGGCCTGATAATGTAGTAGACAACCCCTTGTCCCCTGCCCTGTTGATCATTGACAGGGAGAAAGCCTACGGAAGGATCATAGGGCTTGGCATTGGTCACCGGATCGACTGTCCGGAATGTCCAGAACGCCTCCATTGTCTGAGGATTAATACCCGCATCAATAGCAAGATCAAACCCGAGTTCGTTGCGGAAATCTGAAAGCCGCTGCTGGTACTTGATCGGGCCATCCGGAACATTGAATACAAAATCACCGATCACAAAACTGACAAGCTGCAATGAGCTTGGGTCCAGGTTGCCGTCCATCAGGTCATGGCTTATCGTTATGTCCTGTGCCGCTGCCGAGGACAATAAGGGATCATTTTCAAACTTGATCGCGTATGCCAGCCCTGCATTCCTTGCGACCCATTTTTTGGCTCCATATCCTGAGGGGCCTTCCATTTCATTCGGGTCAATAGGCTGGATGACGTCCGCGCACACAAGTTCTTCCTGTGGCCTGCATACCTCTCTGGTTATCCATTCACAGGCATTATCATACGGCGGAGCCAGGGGGCAGAACTTCATTGTAATATTGTGGCACTCTGTCTTTGCCCTCACGTCACAGTCAAAAGGTTTTCTGTCTGCCTCATCTACAGGAGGGGCCAGAGGATATGCAACATCATTGGTGTCCCATAAATAACCATTGAGGTATTCAAGCAGATCAGCCTCATCAATTAACCCGTTACTGATGAAGTTATACTGCAGCATTGCGTTCCTGAAGGCGTCAGCGTCAGCGGCATGGGCCACGAGTCCAGCCGGGAAATGCCCGGGGTTATTCACTATCTCAAGGCGGATTGACTCAATGTCTTCCAGTGAATATTGATAATATTCATCAACGGTCATGGCAACAGCTGAAAATTTTATAGGAAGTTTAGGCGCCCTGAAATCTGTTAAAACGACCGTTGAGTAATGCGAGCTGCCGGGGCTCACATCTTTGACAATCAATTCTATCACGTTAAATTCCTTATGGTCTCCCTCGCCGAAGTTGCTGACCGCATACACGTAATTGCCGTCTTCAGTATCAGAGCCGGTGTCGTACAGATCGCTTCTCTTGAGCAGGCCGCTTGTGTTTTCAATGGCAATCGGCTTTACGTATGAAGGGAAAGCGATATAGAGCTTAAGATAGGGAATATCAACATTCCCCGTATTTTCCACATAGAAGCTTACAGGCGCACGTGTGCCCAGCCGGTACCGGTCTAACGCGAGGATGGCTGTGTGGATCTTCATCCCGGAAGATTCTTCTACAGTAAAACCCTCGGGGAGCGCCGCTTCTGCCAAACTTATGTTCTGGGCAATCACATCGTAAGTACCCGGGGGAACGTCCCTCAGGTCCCATCTTATCTTCAGCTCCATTGTGTTAAGGAACTCAACGACACTGCCCTTCAGCAATGTATCAGGGGCGGTCCTCAGAAATACCCTCGTAGTGTCCCTGAAACCCGCACCGGTCAAAGTACATGTCACCCTTCCTCCTGTGCCCCCTGTGTCAGGCGTAATGCTGGCGATCGAAAAAGGCAATGATCTGGCAAGCAATGTAATATTCTGGGAAGCAACCCCTTCGGGCAAACTGTTTACATACACCAGGACATAGTATGTTCCTGCCTGCGTTGACGGGACGAGCGTCTCCTGATCAGAGGCAAAAGGAACAAGTCCGGCGTGATCATAATCAGAAGGAGAAGGCACCCGTTCATAGGCTATATAGAGTTCATTCCACGCGCTGGGCACATCACTCGTTAATGAAACCCTCAGATCAAGTCCCTCGGCAACATCAATGCGGTAGTACTTTTTCTTCAGAACACCTGCCACGGTCTCAGTTAAAGAAACATCAGGAGTCAACTCAGGGATGGTAACGTTAAGCACGTCATCAGAGACAAGTCTGTTATTGGAATTGTCGCTCTCCCTGATGTTGTCCCGTATGTCCGTCCATACAACTATATGATGATCACCCGCAGGTACTCCGGGCAGTTCGGCAGTTATGTTGCCTGTTATATCAGCCGCGAATGCGTTGCCCGTATCAACGGACATGCTCATATTCACAGAGGCTCCCGGGGCAAGATTAATGTCCCGTGTAACTGTGCCGAGCAGCGGGTCTGTATATTCCCAGGCGTTGTCCTGAGAAATATAGACTGCCTCATGCATCCGGCCCTTTGCGGTATATTCACCTATGTTCTCAATGGTCCAGCTCACTGTTACAGGCTCGCCCGGAGACGCGCTCAGGGTATCAATGGTAATACTCTTTATAATAAGGTCAGCAGGCGGCGGCAGGGTAATGTGCACAGGATAGACAATTATATTATTGTCTTCTGCATTGTGCTCATAAATGTCATTTCTGCTGTCTGTCTTTATGATGATGAAGTAATAGCCTGACGCATAGACAGGCACTTCAGCCTCTTTACCTGCGGTATATGTTCCCAGCGGGCCCAGGGCGCCTGAGTGATTTACCGATGCCATGGCAATATCACTGCCATCAAGGATACCGTCTGCTGATAGATAGATACCGTCATACCAACTCGATGTGTCGGCAGGACCGGTCCCCTTGTTCTCCACCGTCCACTCAATTGCAAGCGGCTGTCCTGATATACCCTCATCAGGAATCGTGAACGACGCTGTATGCAGATCAGGCGGCGGGGTAAGTTCCACATGGACAGGGACGGCCGCGGTGTTGTTGTCTTCATCCGCTTCCAGCACTCTGTTGTCAACATCTGTCTTGATGATCAGATAGTAGTTTCCGGATATTCCGTGAGGCATGACAGCCTTTTCCGCAACGGTATACGTGCCCAGTGCAGCGAGCACACCGCTCCGGCTGACACGTTTGACAGGGATATCGACATTTACATCAAGCTGATCATCAGTAGAGAGGAACAGTTTGTCGTCCCATGCCGATACTCGTGTCACGGCTTCCCCGATGTTCTGTGCGGTCCAGGCCACATCCAGCAGCTTGCCTGATGCTGCTGCGCCGTTTACAGTAAACGAACTTATATCCAGATCAACAGGCGGGTAAGGCTTAATGAGAATTGCCGCGCCGGAAGAAACATTGTTGTTTTCATCAGTGTGCTCATACACGCTGTTTGATGTATCTGTTACTGCATAAAGATAGTATGTCCCCGCTGTTATGTCAGGAGATATATCCAGAGTAACTGATTTGGTATAGCTACCCGAGGAAGTCAGCGGGCCGTAATGGGAGCGGTCGATCTGCAGTACAAATGTCCCGTCCCACACAGGTGATTTTGACAGATATACCCTGTCTGTCCATGCAACTGTTTTTGTATCTGCCACACCCTGATTACTTACCTTAAAGGAAACAGGCAGCGTACTGCCGGCATCAACACTGGACGGCAGCAGGGCATTGTTGATCGATGCCTGCAGGTCTGGCCATGGGCTTAAGTCAACATGGATCGTCCCTGAGCTTCTGACGATATTATTGCCTTCCGCCTGGTCTTCGTAAATTAAATTCTCACCGTCTGCCACGACAAAGGCATAGTAGTCTCCTTCTATTCCCTCAGGCAGAGTCACAATTGCATCCGCATTATACGCAATGCCGGAATTGAGGTCCCTCGTCTGCACGACGCTTCCAAGCTTTGATGCTGAGTAAATGTCAAAGACCGGGTTTTGTGAAAGATAGATGCTATCTTTCCAGTTTCCATTGATCAGGTCTCCTACTCCGCTGTTTCTGACTGTCCACGATACCGCGGCAAGTCCACCTGAACTGCCCCTTGACGATATGTTCATCTCAATGGCCTCCAGATCAGGAGGCAGGATTGAAATAAGGTTCGAGCTTCTGATGACATTATTCCCTTCTCCCTGATTTTCGAATATGGCATTGTCACTGTCTATCACGACATAGACATAATATTCTCCAGCAATATCGCGCGGGACACTCACCGTAGATGAAACAGGAGAAGGATATTGAACGCCTGACTGCAGCGTCCCTGACTTTGATACACTTCCGAGCTTCAGCGCCCCTGAATTAAAATCAGGGTCTTTTGATATGTAGACGGAATCCTTCCAGTTCCCGTTGATCAGATCGCCTGCCCCGGTGTTCCGGGCCCGCCATCCGACATTAAGAGAGCCGCCAGAACTGCCACCTGATATAATATTGATCTCAACAGGCTGCAGGTCAGGATTGGATATCGCCATCACACTGCTTCGCGTAAGATTATTATTCTCCTGGTTATTTTCAAATTCCTCGTTATTGCAGTCTGTCTTGACGTACAGATAGGTATCTCCTGAAAGGTTGGCAGGGACTGTTACATCAGCCTCCGCAGGATAGGTATTTTGACGGTCCAGTTCACCGTTGTGCCTGACAGTCTTCAGGAGCTGAGATGCCTGGAGATTGAACGTAGCGTTTTTCGATATGTAAATGCAGTCATCCCAGACGCTTCCATATGTTATATCGAAGCCTGCGTTTTCCACGGTCCAGTTTACTGTTACTGTCTCTCCTGCGCTTGCAACGCCCGGAGCAGTTACCTTCGTAACAATAAGGTCCGGCCACGGTGACAGCATTACATGCACTGCATTCTCACTGCGCGCAACATTGTTATTTTCCTTCAAATACTCATTTACCGTGTTTGTGCTGTCGGTTTGTACGTAAACATAATATTCCCCTGTAATGGCATGAGGCATGGTGAAGGGCCTTGTCGGTACAGCAGAAGCAGCGCCGGCTGCCAGGTTTTCATTATGTGTATATTCGCCGATAAGGACCGCTTTTTCATTAAACGCCGTGTCCTCTGATATGTAGACCTTATCTACCCACTGCGCAGGCCCTGTTTCCACTTCACCTTTATTGAATATGCTCCAGGCAATATTGAGTATGCCGTCAGAATATGTTGATGGATCAGGGGTGACCGATCCTACCTGCAGATCAGGCGCAGGTGGAATAGTGACTGTAAACTGCACATAAGCAAAATTATTTCTGTTATTCATCTCCTGTATAATATTCACATGACTGCCGGGCTGCGTAGCTGCTTCCATGGTGGTCATATTGATCGAATACGCATCGTAGTTATCTGTTATTACGAACAGATAGTAATTCCCTGTGATGCCTTCGGGGAGTCTTACCTGTTTGGTCTGCTTATAGCTTGCTCCTGGCTCCAGATAGGTTAGGTTCTCAAATGTTCCGAGCAGCCTGTCCAGAGGCTGACCTGCTCTCACATCAATGTCAGGTGATATCCACAACCGGTCATACCAGACAGGCACGTTTGTTGGGCCCTGCCCTGTATTGGTGACTGTCCAGCTGACTTCCATTAACTGTCCGGGTACTGCCTGTGAATGCAGAACATTGGAAACGCGCAGATCAGGCAGCGGCCTCACAACATGGATGTAGTTCTCTTTCAGCTTGCTGTAGTTTGAACTGCCGTCATTGACGGTCAATCGTACTGAATAGGCGCCTTCACTGTAATAGGTATGTGCCGGATTCTGGGTCTTGGAATCGGTCACCCCGTTATTATCAAAGTCCCAATTCCATGAAACAGCACTCCCTCCCGATTGATTGGTGAAGACGACCTCCTGGCCCAGCATGATCTCTGTCTTATTAGCAGAGAAATCGACCGTGAAAGGAGGGGTCACCTGATTTACGGTCAAGGTAAAATCCTCAGTGTCAGACAGGCTGCCGTCACTAGCATTGACTGTCATGGGATAGGCCCCGTTAGTATTCACCGGAGGAGTACATGATATACTTCCTGTCTTGTCGCCATTGTCCTTAAGAACACAGAAAGACGGTAACCCGGTTACTGATAATGTGATCTTATCAAAATCAGGATCCGTGACATAGACCGGGACATTCGGTGAATCAGTCGAGTTCATTACTTTGTCATCGATAGGTGATATGACTGGCGGCTGATTTGTGTTGTTTATTTTAAGTGTGAAGGATTTGGAATCGCTTAATAAGCCGTCACTGGCGTTGACTGTAATGACATAAGAGCCGGAGTCGTTGAGTCCGGGGGTGCAGGCAATTGTTCCTTTGCCGCCGCTGTTGTCGGTGAATGTGCAGAAGGATGGGAGGTTGGAGGTTGATAATATTATTATGTCGTTTTCAGGATCAGTTGCTGTTATGTTGAAATTTAATGTTCCTGTTTCGGTTGTTTCCTGATTGGTGATTGAGGTGAGTATAGGTGAATTTTTATTTTTAATACTTGTCTTAATGATGACATCATCAATATACCAGCCTGCCGCTACTCCCCGATAACTTAGGTCATTATAGTTATCCAACAAAAATCCTATTCTTACTTTTTTCCCTGCATATGCCGAGATGTCTAAATTCGCATATGTCCATGCTCCCGAGTATACAGAAACACTGCCTATATCAGACCAGCCGCTCCAGCCCCCCGTGGATGTCTCTTGTTGTATTTTCACAATTCCATAATCATATCTGCCATATTTACTTTGGGACCACAACGAAAACCACTGCCAGAACCTCAGATGCAGTTCTTCTCCTGCCGGGTTGTCTATTGTTGGAAGAATGATTGATGGGCTTATCAGCCAACTGTCAGTCCAGTCCGGATAATTACCATTAAGTACTGTCCCAGCGCATTTTGTTCCGCTGTGACAAGGCACCAATGTAGAAGCTCCTATTTCCCACATCCCGTTATATGCTCCCCAGTCACCTATTCCTCCCTCAAAATCATCAGAGTATGGATATGTCTTTGCCTGCGTGACTGATATACTCACATCATCTATATACCAGCCTGCCGCTACTCCCGGATAACTTAGGTCATTATAGTTATCCAACAAAAATCCTATTCGTACTTTCTTCCCTGCGTATGCCGAGATGTCTAAATTCGCATATGTCCACGCTCCCGATGATACAGAAACGCTGCCTATATTGATCCAGCCGCTCCAGACCCCGGGAGACATCTCTTGTTGTATTTGCACAATTCCATAATCATATTCATCCCATTCACTTCGTGACCACAACGAAAACCACTGCCAAAACCTCAGACGCAATTCCTCTCCAGTCCCTGCATTCATTGCCGGAAGAACAATTGAAGGGCTTATCAGGCGGCTATCAGTCCAGTCAGGATAGTTTCCATTTAATACAGTCCCTGCGCATTTCGTCCCACTGTGACAATTCCCCGGGCCATACGTCGGCGTTCCCACCTGCCAAACACCATTGTCTATTACCCAGCTACCCTGACCTAATTCAAAATTCTCATCATAAATATTGTCACACGCATTCCCAATCCCATCACCGTCTGAATCCATCTGATCAGGGTTGGGGGCATTAGGACAGTTGTCAAAACAATCTGCTTTTGTGTCCCCATCCTGATCAAAACCCTCATCTATATTTCCATCACAGTTATTATCTTTGCCATCACAGATCTCCGTCCCAGGGATACAGTCTTGGCTTCCCGGACTCACAAACCAGTATGAAGGCCCCTCACTGGAGTTGGGCGCATCGACAATCTTCCAGCCAGCCATGTCACCGTCATTAAAATTGTCCGAGAATAACAGGGTCGAACCGTCGAGGCCCCTCACCTCAATGTCATCAAAGAATGAACCTTCATTACGGGAAGAGCCAAGTCCTATTTTCCCTTTAGAGAAGGCGTTGTCATCCTCATCAATCATCAGTTCATTATCTATATATATTTTTATGTTCTGTCCATTAAGGACAATACGTATCTCATACCAGACCCCCTTATCGTATGCCCAGTTAACTTCTCTTATCCGTGTTTGCTGACCTGAGACCACCTTGCCTAAATATATATAAGGGGTTTCCGCGTCTATAGTCATGTTAAATTTATAGTAGTTGTCCTTGTCTTTATAACGGAAAAGCAGTGAAACATGGTCATTGTCTTCAGACAGAACCTTTGCCTTGAATATATAATTGTCCCAGTCGGAAGAGCTGGTATATACATGCGTGCCGAGGCCACCTGAATCCGCGCCTATATTGGTCAACTGCGCAAGCGAGCCCGGATGAGGAACGCCTTTAATAAAAGTTCGGCCTTCACTTGTAAGCGGTCCTGTGCCGCCGCTCCAGCCCTTTACCCTCCAGTCAACAGGGACATTTGAGCTGATAGTACCCCATACATTCATCGGGAGCTGGAAGAAATTCCCGGATATAGTTATACCGCCGTCGTCCTTGCTGCTCCATAGAACGGTCTGGAAATTATCGAGAGAAAATTCAACGCTGAAATCATCGTTGTAATTGCCCGACCAGTAAAATGCAGGCGCAACTGTCCCATCAAGATATTTACGGTCATCAGGATAAGTCAACACTGGTGCTGCCGGAACGGGCGCGCCGCCGACCGTGAATGACCACATATCGAGTGAAGTTTCGTCCTCATTCGGGCCCTGGGTTATCAGCATCCAGTAATAGGTCCTACCGGAAACCAGTGTCCCCTGCGGAATCGCTAACTCCGTGTTGTCATTTCCCTCCAGGATATCAGAAACATCAGCGATAAGGTTTTTAAAGAGATGGGTGAAATCCGGAATGCCGTCCCATATGACAACGCCATGATCTTCAACAACCGGATTGATATCCGTCGGGTCGCAGTTCTGGCCGTTGTTCCATATATCTGCCAAAGTCGGATTGAAATATGAGGTGTTACTGAACTGAGAGCGGGGGATCCTCGCCTCCATTACAGCGCCCCTGGCTACCGTATATCCGCTTATAGGATACGCTTCCATGTTTCCATCAAGATCATCGTCTTTCCAGGCGGCGCCTATGCTGGAAGTCTGGAAGCTGATCTGAAGGTCGGCAACATCCCTGCTGCCGCCGGCAGTTAAATGCAACCCCGGTTTGTAGTCAAAGATTACGTCAATGACCCCATTGTTGTTAATGGGCGTCCCGTATGTCTCCACCATGACATATACATAGCTGGCGTCGATCGCCGTGTATACACGCCTTATGTCTGACACGCTTCCGCAGCCGGTGTCTCCCTGATCATCGACAATAGCCGGTGTAAGGCCTGCCCAGTCAGCAGGATTGCCGTCTACAGTAATGGTCGCACTCTGTGTTTGCTTGTTTAAATCCTCCCACCTGAGAGTCATCGGTGTTGACGTCGGGTGGTATCCTCCGTTCGGCGGATATATCAACTGAGGGACAGCCATATTGCTGCGCCTGAGGGCGGATTCCATTTGAGCAGTGTGTCCTGCCCTGTCCATGGCTGTAAACGTGAAGTCCCCATCCGGCAGGTCGATAAAATTCATAGACCGGTATTCACCGTCATGTATCTCCGAGTCCCCGTGGGTGCCGTCATCGTAAAGCGTTTTCTGATTTACGCCGTCAGGGAAAAGCGCCGTGACGGATTCGATGTCCCTAAGACCGTCAGGGTCAAATACATCGGCGTCTAATTCGGCCAATATATTGCTGCCGTACAGTGCGGCCATTGAAGGCCCCAGATTCATAATTGATGCGCCTGCTTCCCTGATAAACGGCTTGTCCCTGACCCCTGAATCATAAAAAGGGTTCGGGACCTGCACTGTGCCGTCAACAAGCGTTATATTGATGTTCTGTATCGCGTTGCCGTTTAAAATATCAACCGCTGTTATGTTACCGCATCCATTGTAAATCCCCCACGGGTCGATGAGTTGTGCGTCGCAGTCCACGCCGCAGGTCGATATTATTGAGGCAATATAAAAAGCCCTGTCAGGAAGGCCGTCAATTAAATAGCTACCGTCCTGAGAGGCGGTCACTTCTTTATAAGGATACTGGGACTGTTCCGAACAGGATAAAGGAGAGGTAAATGCCCCCACTAAAAGTGTCCCGGTTTGCGTCCCGCCGTATGATATGTGTCCTGATATGGAGCCGGTATATCTTGTAAAAGTCGCTGTTACCGTCCTGTCTGAGTTCATGGTCACAGAACATTTCAATCCTGCAACGCTGTCACAGCCACTCCAACCCCCGAAGGCTGAATCAGCATCAGGTGATGCCGTTAATGTAACAGGCGTATCCACGCCGTATTGCTCAGAGCAGTCGGTCCCGCAATAAATGCCTGACGCGCTGCTTGCGACAGTGCCTGTGCCCGAGCCTGATCTGGTTACTGTAAGGACAGACCGCATGACAAGCGTTACATTGGAGATTATCTCGCCCTGGGCAATAATATGATTACCGTCGGTCGTGCATGTGACTTGCCATGGTCCGGACTGTTTCTCGATCCACTGCCATGTATTGGCCTGAACTGTCCAGGTCCCTCCTATGACCGGCAAGCGGAAATAACCGTTTGCATCCGTCCTCGTCTGGGCATCATATATAGGCCCAACTGATGTATGCGCCGGACCATTCTGTGCATCTTGTGTCTCGGCGTTTACATGAGCGTCGGCAGCCGGTGTGGTTCCATCCTGAAGGAAGACCCTGCCTTCAATTGCACAGTCAGGGTAATATGTGATAAGCGTTACCGATCTGCGCTCTCCGGCAGCAATGTCTGAAATCATTCTCGATGATGGCGGAACCAGCTCCGCCGCAAGGCCGCCTACAAGCGATGCCTCTCTTTTACAGCCCGGGCAGGCGCCGGCATACCAGTCACCTGCCCTGACTCCAATGGTGGCCTTTCCGGACGCATTTGTATCCGTAGTATTATGAATATTCAGTTGTGACCCTTCACCATTGGTGTCGGCATACAACTGTATATTCTCAACAGGCAGGCCGTCTTCAGTCAGCACCTCTCCGTCTATCCACGCATTTTCCTTAATTGCTACAAAATCGACCGTGTTCGGGCCTGATACGGTCGGTGTTATAAAGGCATATTCCTTATAATCATTGGAAGGCACAAGGGCGGCAAAATATACGGCCGGAAGCTCGTCATCTATGTTTACTCTCCACTGTATACCCGAAACGACCGGCAGTGCATAATTGCCGCTGATGTCCGAATGAGCATAGCTCGCCCCGTAATCAGGTGTTTCCCCGTCTATCTCTACTCCAGGTACGGGCTCCCCGGTATCATAGTCAGTTAACGTGCCGGTTATCTGGGCATTTAAAGGGACAAGGAACAGGTTAATGTTTGAAACTCCTCCGGCAGGCACTGTCAAGACGTGCTCGTCGAACTGACTGAACCCCTGTTTATCGGCGCCTATCTGTATCTCTCCCGCTGCAGGCAGTTTCAGGGTATAAAAACCATTCGCATCCGTCATAGTAGCCGAGATGAAATTTTCCGTAACTGAATCGGAAGAATAAACTATTGCGTTCGGTATCGGCGTGGTTGTGCCGTCTTCATAGACATGCCCGGTCACTGTTATCGGCGCTGATACAGAAGTGAGTGTAAACGCCGCGGTCGACGTCCCCCCTGACTTGTTCCGGACCTTCACGATATAATTTCCAGCGGGGAAGGTGCCCCCGTTGAATCTCATTAATATGGTCATCCACGGGCTGGACGTGTCCGAGTCACCTGTCATTATATCCTGAGAAGTTGATACATTATCAGTAAAGACATTATCAAAAAAGGCCCAGTCATCGCCGTCAATAAGTCCATTGCCGTTAAAATCAGCGAAGAGCGAAACCTGGACCGTGCCTCCTGCCTCCGGCGCCCTTGTATAGAAAGTAATGCCGTCGGGTGTATTGGCAGGCGCGGATGCCGGGTCGATCCCTATAAAAAGTCCCTCACATGCATCGCCTACGCCATCGGCATCAGTATCTGTTCGGTCCGGGGTTGGAACCGTCGGGCAGTTGTCGCATGCATCTCCAACTCCATCCTTGTCCGTATCCGCCTGATCAGGGTTGGATATACTCAGGCAGTTATCACATGTATCACCTATCCCGTCCCCATCGGTATCAAGGGCAGAAAGACATATATCAATCATTGAGACAAAGACATCATCTCCGCCATTATGTAATTGATCATATGCCCCGGTAGTCGTCGGATAATCAGATGACCCCGTTTGCCCTGCTATGAATATACTTTCTCTCGTAGCGCCCATAGCAATTGCGTTAGCAGACTCGCTGCTACTTCCTCCGAGATATGTAGAAGCCTGAAGCCCTGTCAGGTTGCTGCTGATTTTCGAAATATAAACATCTGCATTACTGCCATTGCATGTGCCGTCAGTCCCGCAGGTTGTATCATACGCCCCGGCCGTAACCGGATAACCGGATGAAGATGTGGTCCCTGTGATGAACACGTATTCTGCCAGGGGATCTATCACAATTGCGTTTGCAGAATCGCTGCTGCTTCCACCTATAAACGTTGATGAGAAAATGCCTGTAAGACTGCTGTTGAGTTTTGAAATAAAGACATCTGCAAGACCTCCATTACATGTGCCGTCAGTTCCGCAAGTATTATCATATGCCCCGACCGTGACCGGATAACCGGATGAAGATGTTTGCCCTGCTATAAACACATCTCCTGCCTCGGCATCTATCGCAATTGCGTTTGCGGATTCGCTGCTGCTTTCACCTATAAATGTTGATGAGAGAAGGCTTGTGAGACTGCTGTTAAGCTTCGAAACAATAACGTCAGAGTTGCCATTAAATGTTGTATCGTAAGCGCCGTTAGTTACCGGATAATCAGATGATTGTGTTGTCCCTGTAATGATCACATTGCCTGAAGAATCTACGGCAAGTGCGTAGGCATAGTCAAAGTAATTTCCTCCAATGAATGTTGATGCAAGTAAATTAAGATTGCCGTCAAACTTAGAAACAAATGCATCTGATGTTTCAACATTAGACCCATCAAAAGTACATATTGAGCCATTTCCGCACACTCTATCATAAGCTCCCTCAGTAGTGGGAAAGTCATCTGAATGTGTATATCCGGCGACGAAAACATCTCCTCCAGGGCCAATAGCAAGGGCCCTGCCCATATCGCTTCAGCCAAAACCGCCGATTATGGTCGATGCTTCGAGGGTAGACAGGTCATTGCTGAATTTCGATACAACAACATCATTAGATGCCTTATACTTTGCACCTGTTGTTACCGGGTAATTAGATGACCTTGAATTTCCAGCAATATATACTTTACCTGAAGGATCTACGGCAACTGCATTGCCTTCATCATTGCTGCTTCCTCCGATAAAGGTTGAGGCAAGGAGACTTGTAAGATCGTTGTTGAACTTCGATACAAAGATATCATACACCCCGTTAAACCCTGTATCATAACCGCCTAAGGTTGCCGGATAATTTGTTGCATTTGTAATACCCGTAATAAATACATTTCCGGCCGTATCTATGGCAATAGCCCTGGCGGTCTCCGAAGACGACGAACCGGCAAATGTCGAAGCCAGGAGAGGGTCTATTATGAGGGGTTTTGTCTTATCATAGCTGCCTACTTCAAAACCATATGTGTTAGCATCGCCTGTAACATTGTAAGCAACATGTATAAATTTTTTCTTGCCATCCTCATCCTGAAAGGCAACAGGCTTTGTCAACTTTACTGTTCCAAGGTCGGTTTCTAGCTCAAGCTCCCCCGCTTTATTTAAATGAATCTTTCTAGCACCCTCAAAGGTCAATTCTATATCTTTGACATTGCCGCCCTTACTAACCGTAAAAATTTTCTCTACAGTTTTCCCATATGCCCTGAGCTTAAGCTCAATGCCCTTATAAACTTCTCCGAGGTCCACTTCCTGCCATGTAGGTACGTTGGTCTTCCAGTCTCCCTTTGCCCCGATAAAATAGTTGACTTTCCCATTCGAAATACGTAATCCCTTTACATTTATATGTTCCGGGCTTACCAGGCTTTCTTTTACAGCAACAGCTCTTGAAACTTTTTCTTCGGGCAGGAATTCGCAACTATCCGCCTTTTTATTCCATGTGGTTTTTTCACGTTTGAAAAAGTTATAAGTCATCTCGCCTTTATCATTTACAAATACGGTGCCGTCAAATATGTTTGCGAAGAACCTGACAGATGCGTCCTCTATCTGTCCCTGGTTTTCAATAAAAGGTATCTGAAGACCTGATACTTTATTAAATAGGGTTCGCTCATCGAGGTGAGATTTAACATTTCGTGATTGTGATGGACTTGTTTCTGATTGAAGATCGTCTTTGCTGTTCAAAGGATCATACGCTGTCGGACCAATACTCGTCCACACTCCGCCTGCGGCAGAAACTACTCTAGGGAAAAAACAAAAGAATGAAATTAAAACAACGAAAAAAAGAAGATTAAAAGATACACCCCGCCTCATCATAATATCCCCCCGAATAATATTTATAGAGTAGAAATAAAATTCACCTCATTGCCCCCTAAACAGAGCAAATGTTATAACGTGCCTCTGGAAATTGTGTAAAAAAGATAAGGTTAGAAAGAGTGTATAATTTTATATTAGAATCATCATTTATTCAATAAAAAAATGATGAATAAAAAAATATATATTTGCCAGTTCACGCAAGTAATTAAGCGGATTATAAGCTCAAGCGGGAAATTCTCCGATTTTGAATGACTTCACACACTACAATTGCCCGTAATCACCGGGAAACTCATTTTGTAATCACCAGGTCCCTGACCTGAATGTCCCTGGAGCTGGACTTGTTGTCCACGGTCGCTTTTGAAATCTTACTGTCCACCTCTTCAATCCGGCCTTCGCCGAGCTTTATAGTGTTCCACCCACGGGATTTCCCGGTTAAGGGATGCTTCAGCTCCTTCCCCTTCCTGTAAAAAATGACCCGCATGTCCTCTTTTATCCCTTTATTACTCTCAAGGTCAGTGTAGATATACTTGCCATCTTTGTCTATTATCATTCCATCTACCACAGGAAAGCTCCTCGCTATCTTTAATGCGAGCATGTCCATCATTTCCTTTATGTCGGTCGATTGCTGCCTTTCACTGAAAACATCCTTTACATCCATAATCTCCGATGTCTCCGTGTTAAGCACCATGGATATGACTTCTATTGATTTAGCGTCCTCGTGCATCACAGACGACATAATCGATTCAGCTGCCATCAACCTGCCGAGCTTTATAGAATATTTGGGGTCTGTAAGCTGGGCTGCGGTGATCCTCTGTTCAATCATGAGATGCTCAAGCTGTGTCCGGTCTATAATCCTGAACCTATTCTGGTCCTTGAATGCTCCGAGAAGATACATATATGCCAGTTGTGATCTGCTTGATTGCCCATTCGTGCTGTCAAAAGGAAAGACCGAAAGGATCATCCGTGAAGCATTCTGCATCGCGGAAGGGATGTTCCTCTTTACGGTCAGAGGCAGTGAGGTCTTGTTGCCAGATCCGTCATACGCGATGACATTGATGGTATTGATGCCTTCCTTCAATTCCACGGCCTTGCTGAAGAATACCATCTTCCCGCCTCCCGCTGATATTTCCTCATCGTTTATATAGATCCTGTCCACCTTTAGATTGTCTGAGACTTCTCCTTCAATGTAATATCTGTTGAGATAGACCTCGGGAAGGTCAGCGCCTTCCCTGAGCCGGATGACCGGCGGGGTGCTGTCTGATGAGAACATATCGGTCCCGAGAAAGGCCAGAAGAACGTCCTTTTGTCCGGACAAAGAGGACGCCGGTCCCCTTCCCAGGTCAAGGACCGCAGTTGTTTCGTTATCAAGGCTGTCAACCGCGTGTACCGATATTTCGGCACGCGTGTTTTTATTTACGACTATGTCAAACCCGTGTTCCTTCAGGTCCCTGATTTCAATCGTCTCATCATTGATCGTCAGTCTGCGCAATCCTGTGGAGTCATTCACCCTGCCTGTTACCCGAACGAAATCAGGATTGCCTTCAGCAGGGGAAATATCAATTATCTGTACCGCAGGGCCTTCTCTGTCAACGGTTATTGATATCTTCTTTTGGGACATGCTGCCGGCAAGGTCCTCACTTACAATGGTTATTACATTCTCCCCTTCCCTGACCTCAATGTCTTCCCGGAATTCTATCTCTTTCTTCGCAAGATCAAATCTGGCGGGCCTGTCATTGATGTGGATCATCGATACATAGCCGTCGCCTGTGACTTTTCCCCTGACAGTAACAGTAAAAGTGTTAACTGCAGCGCCTTCCACCGGGGTCAATAAAGTGATGACAGGCAGGGAAGGCCTTTCCCTCTGCATAAGCAGCCGGGCCCTTCTTGCCTGATTTAAAAAATATACTGCCTTTGCCGATTCCTCCTGGCTGATCGACGCCTGGAGTTCTTCGATAGCCTTGTCAATTTCACTGGTCCTGTAATATACAATGCCGAGTTCCCTGTGGGGGAAGTAATCCATGCGGTGAGTGCCGTAGGTTCTGGCGCCCCTCTTGTCGTCTGCCCTTTTAGAAATGGCCTCTTTATAGGAGATTGCCGCGTTGCCGTAATCATTTTTTTCAGAAAATAACAATCCCCGTTCGTAGTCATTCCACCAGCGTGCCCTGAGTGTGCCGTTGGAATAATTATTGAGGGCTTCAGTCCCCAGACATGAAACCATCAGTCCTGCGGTGATTAACAACAGTATATTCTTTATCACATTCCCTTTATAAATAGAAAATCCCTGATATCAGAAAATAATGCTGATCGATATCAGCATTAATATCATCGATGGCCGGAATGTCCCCTGTGACATTGGAACCTTTTCTGTACTGATATGCCGCGTCAATAGCTACCCTACCCCGCTTATAACCGGTCCCGAGAGAAAAACCGTAATAGTCATCCACGCTTCCTTTTGCCGGCTCCGGATCATAAAAGAGACCTAATCTCAGAGGGACCATATCATGTTCCCCCAGAATGAAATATTCCACTCCTGCACGCACCTGTGTTGTATCTTTCAATCTTCCTTCACTTAACGGTTTGCCGTCAAGGGGATTCAGTCTGTTTCCACCCTCGTCTCTGATCTCAAACTTTGACCAGTCAGTTCTGTAAACGTCAAAAGACATTGTCCATTCATCAGAGTAACGATAAGATAATCCAAGTCCATACGAGAGGGGCATCTTCATA
The DNA here is from genome assembly GCA_020053105.1 of Thermodesulfovibrionia bacterium. Lineage (GTDB taxonomy): Bacteria > Nitrospirota > Thermodesulfovibrionia > UBA6902 > UBA6902 > UBA6902. The sequence continues at coordinate 19,620 of JAGVNU010000060.1, read as the reverse complement.
GTGAATTCCTGTCTGTCCTCTGACAATGATTCGGTGTGCAGCGGAAAAGCAGGCCAGTCCTGGCTTTGGAATAAACTTGTTTTCCTTGTAAGGTCTGCATTAAACGGGGTCTTAATCACCCCGCCCAGGGTAAAGGGGTCCGATATCCACATAAATCCGAAGTTGGCATTCACTCCTTCAAAGTCTACTTCGTCTTTCTGGCTGACCCTTAATTCAACAGAATTACCCGCCAGCACTCCTCTCGTATTTGATTCATAAATAGTGTCCCAGCCATTTTCTCCGGAGATATTGTCCCAGAAATTCAGTGTAGCCCCAAGGTAGAACATTGGAGTGATCTGCATTGCAAAAGCCGGTGATACAGCATAAAGATGTCCGTCCTGTGTGAATTCGATGTCCTCAGTTAATATGTCTCCGGCTACGTCCCGCGTCAATGGAAAATTCAGTTCTTTTTTCAACTCGTAGAGTCGCTGGTAATTGACGGAAATAATCATGTTCCTCTTAAATAATATGAAAGGAAAGGCTGCGCTGGCGTAATTGAGGCCGTCAGAGGCCATACGGTTCCGGCCTTCTATCTCAGAATGGGTCGAAGAATCATAAGTCTGTTCCCTGGAGAAATATGAATAGACAAAAGAAATCTCGGGCTTTTCAAGCTGGACCAGACCTGCGGGGTTCCATGACGCCGCAGTGGCGTCATCAGCAACGCCTATAAACGCCCCCCCCATTCCCATGGCCCTCGCGCCTGAACCGACGGGGTTTAACGATGATGATATTTCAATCTGCTGGGCATTTGCTGCGCCTGTTACAAGCAGAAAGAATAAACAGATTATAAAAATTATCTCCCTATGTCTAAGACCCATTTGCCATACCTCGATGCCACCTTATCACTTTCTCCACAGAAGCGGGTGACAATTATTAAGATTTCATATTCAGGCACATTCTTTATTATTAATTGCTGTCCCGTTTTGCTCTCACTTTATGCCCTTCACTAATCGTCCCCGTATTTTTCGATATGATCGACGCCAAAGAAGTTTCTTTCTCTGCCTTAGAGACTTCAGCCTCCCCTGTCACATTGTAGGTATCTGTATCGTCAGAAATTTCTTTGATAATTTCAAACCGGTCGCCTGCTTTCAGCCCGTGTATCTGTCCAAGATTTATCCGGTATTTGTCACCCGCCTTTCCAAGCACCTTTCCCTGGAGTGGAAAGTCCGCTTCAATCCATTTTGTTATCTGGCTGCACAGATTATTAATGATGTCATGGTCTATATCTCTTTTTAATGATGTTGCAGAGATCATTTTTATCATTTCTGATGTTTCAGTATCGATACACATCAGGCTGACTTTATATCCGTCTCCTTCCGGAGCAATAAGCGCAGACATTATAATATTTGCTGAAAGCACCCTGCCTATTTTCAAAGAAGTCACGGGGTCGGCAAGATCTGATGTGCTCAAATTCAACTCTTCAAGCAGCTTTACCAACAGCTCCCGTGTGACGACCTTCACCCTTTTTTGACTTTGAAGCTCATGGGGAAGAGAGAACGCCAGTTTGTCCCTCATGAGGTCCCCCGGACTGCCCGGGTCCTTTATATCCATTATGGCCAATGTAATCGGCCTGGAACTCCACTCATCGCTTCTGTCTCTCGAAACGGTATACCTGCCTTCTCTGTATTTTGCCGCAAGGGCTTTTGCCAATGCATTGACCCTCTCAGGTGGATCGTCACTGACTGGTGCATAGTTCTTATTGTCATGAATTACCGGAACAGGAGCATCTTTTTTTTCTCTTCCGAAAAGAAGGGTCATCAGAACAACAGCCAACAGAATTCCAACACTGCTAAATATTAATTTCCAACGGGACTTTTTCTCATTTATGATAGGGCCAGGACTTATCTCCTGCTTTGTGCCTGGAGCCATATGTATTCTTTCAACCAGCTTCTCAATGTGTTTCTCCAGAGGAGGAGTAAACGCGTCCAGCCATTGATGAGAGCTGATAAAGTATTCCATGGATTTGGAGAGTGATACTTCTTCAATTCTGAAAGGGATTATTGTCAGGCCTTTATTGACTGCGAGTTCAACTTCACGTATCACGTGCTCAGAACGGTTTGATGAATTTGATAGAATAAGGACCATTATTCTACTGTTTGAAATTGCTTCCACTATCGATTCACTCCACTTCGCCCCGGGCAAGATGTCCCGCTCGGCAATCCACACGCGAATGTTCCCTGCTTCGAGTAAATGACAAACAGTATTAGCAATTCGTTTGTCCTCTGTTGCGAAACTTATGAATACGTCATTTTTCATAAAAAAGCTCCTGAACTATTTTATGTTCAATTTATAATGATTTCCCCTGCTCGTCCTTTATCTCCCCCCAATACTGTCTAAGCCCCTCATCATTCATGAATGCAATATCATATTTCCCGATCTCATCCTCCCCGATCCATACATGTTCCCCTGATTCATCGTTTAATTTAATTTCACCTTCAATAGTACATTCAAAATATAGATTGATGCAATGCATTTTTCCATCAATCTTTGGAAGGCTGTCCTGGTAGAAAAGGAACCGTGACGAGGTGCAGATGAGGGATGTTTCTTCGATGAGTTCTTGGGCAACGGCTTCCTCAACAGACTTGCCGTAATCAACCTTCCCGCCCGGCAGGCACCACCATCCCTCTGCATGCGTGGTATTAGCGCGTCTTAACAGCAGCACCCTGCCCTGATGATCTGTAATTATTAATCTGACTATCGGAACCGGCCTTTGCATATTTAGTCCTTAAAATCTCCACTGCAAGGAGTTCTTGCTTGTTCCGGCTATTGACTTCTGAAATTTACCATCCCTATTTTTTCTGTATCTCATACCCAAGCACTGCCAGGATTTCAGGTATCATTTTCACCATGTCCCGGTCGTAGTTCCTGATATCGTCCGGAAGGTCCTTCCAGCCGACGATATATGGACTGATCTTTCTGTCCGCATCTTTCTGTTTCCCCCATCTCCATCCCGCCACGAGCCTTTCAACATTCCAGCGCCCATGCTCCATCTCTGCCATGATCTCAGTCTCTTTTTCTGTAAACCTTTTCACCTTCGCCTTGCCCCTGACCCTGACAGCCTCATACCCCATAGCACGTATCTTTTCCATGATATGGTCTGCGGCCTGACGATTTGACTCCCTGAACTCTTCTCTGAGGTCTTTCCATCTCTGTTTTGAACTTTCCTGATACGCCTTATGAAAAACCCTTGCAACCGATGTCCTCTTGTTTTCAGACAGTTTATAACTCCCTGATCTCAGAAATATCCTCACAGTCTGGGCATCATCAGGTACGCACAGGAGACCCTTTGAGTATCTCCAGACAGGGTCATTAAGCAGCCGGGTGGCCTCCCTGCCGCTCTCTTGAATGATAGCTACTTTTGCTCCAAGGGCAAGCGCCATTTTGTACTCAACAGCAGATATATCACCGCCATTGATACCGAGGACTTTAACTTCCCCGGGATCAATACCTGAGGCGATAATATCAATCCAGTTCTGAATTGGCTCAAGCGGACTGAACCCGTTTCCCGCGGTATATCGCAGCTCTGAGTACCTGCGGTTGTCTTTCTCAATCGTAGCGCCGGTAAGCAGTCCTTCTTGGGGGAGATAACCTATTGTGTGTACGGCGTCCTCATATTTATTCCTCAGATCACCGACCAGTCCGCTGATCCCCTGTTTTGTGCCGCCTGATATAACAGTGCCCTGAAAACCGTCAAACGCCTTCATTAGCATCTTCCCGTAGCCCTGAATTTTAACCTTCACCTTTTCGTCGCACCCTCCCGGGACGATCACTACAGGTCCTTTAATCGCTTCCTCTCCTCTTGTTGAGAGACGTTTTATCTGTTTTATTATTTCCTTGTTTCCTCCCTTTGCCGCCTTTCCGAGCATGAGGAACCTGCGTACCCACTCGAATCCCTGAATATCTTTTTTGACAGAACCCAGTTTCTCAAGGGAGTTAAGAGAGGTGTCTATCATGAACCCGGCCGTGCTCAGCTCAATAGCCTTGGCATAAGCAGCCATTCCCTCATATGGCTTTCCTGCCAGAAGATTGAGCATCCCCATGCTGTAATGCGCCCAGGGGATGTTTGCTCCTACCTCTATATGCTCCTCGCATCTCCTGATCGAATCTTCTATAAGAGGCGATAAAACACGAACTGCCGAGAGGTTCTTCTTTCCGGCTATCTCATAGCCAAGATAATTAACAAGAGAATAGGGATCGGACGGGTCCAGCTCAAAAGCCCGGCGGTAAAGCTCATATGCCTTTTCATCATCAAGTATCTTCCATGCCCCTGCGAGTGTTGAGATGGCATCCGTATCATTTTCATTAAGCCTGCAGGCAGATGTAAGGAGTCTCAGTCCTTTTCTGAAATCCTCTCCTCCGGGGGTATCGCTGTATTTTTTCGTCAGTGCAAGACCGAGCGCCTTTAACGCCGGCTGATATTTCACCACGTCAAACCTTGACAGGACCCTTATTGCCGTGTCCCAGTCATCTATTGAAGAAGAAAGCTGCCCTATCCGGGTTGCAAGGTTGATATTCTTCGTATCATGTGAAAGCACAAAACGAAGGTCTCTGATCTCTTCCACGATCCGGGCTTTTGTCATGTATGACTGGTAACTTGATGCATAGGTCTGAAGTCCGGCCTCAATCCTGTCAAATGACTTGTCCGCGTCCTCAAGCAGTGCAGCCGTGCCGGCAAGTTCTCTCTGCAGCTTGTCAGGTATTTTAAATGAGCTTTTGTACGTCCTGTCATGAGCGAATACTGCCCAGGAGTGTTCGAGGAGTGTGCGCACCTGTATCTCCGCCTTCATCGGGCAGTCCACGGAGGGGTATGCTGAGGACGGAATGTTTATTTTTATATCATCTGTCGGGAAAACATTTTTTTTGAACTGAATAATGTAGTGAACTGAGCGGTATCCGAATTCATCCGGCTTATGACGCTGGCTTACATCTATGCTGTTTTCCATGTCAATCTCAAAGTGGTCCTCGATGAATTTGCAAATTGCCCTGACTTCGGAAGAGGTATTCGTAATGATCCGGCCGCCGCATAAGTCTGTGAACTCATTGACAGGATCTTTGAGGTCTCTCCCTTTACGCTGTATCTTCTCGGCAAAACTGCTGATTGACTTTGCCCGCACCTGTACGATGCCCTGAGGCGCGTATTTTTTAGTTACATCGTGGAGCAGTTCTTCATACAGACAAGCCAATTTCTTATATCTTGGATATAATTTTCTGTACTTCTTGACCTGCTGTGCAAGCTTTTTCCGCTTCTGCTCTTTTCCCATATTTCCTGATATTACCCGTTTCATTATTAATATTCAATTATCAATTATTTATCAGTCCGACTATCTGCCTTGCGAGCTTCTCACTCTTTGCTGCAACAAAAGATGTCCGTTTAGGGTTCTTCGGGTCTTGCCGGTGGGTCATAAAAATATCTTCTATATTAAAGCGGCAGATGATCCTTTCACCTTTCAGATCAAGGATCGTCAGTCCTGCTTTTTCCCCGATAAAAAAACCCGCCAATATATCGTAAGACGCAAAGCCTTTTGTGAACTCAACGGCCGCGTCCGCATATCCGGCTGCAACCTGAATTATCATGTTCGAGCCCCACGCCAGGTTGATCCGTCCATCCCCCTCCTTGATTGCTGCAAGGAGCTTTGCCTGTCCGGCCACGGACATATACCTGCCCACCTTTGTAGTCAGGAAATTCACACGCGCCCCTGCCAATTCCTCTTTTGTACTGTCCCCTCCATGAAGCCTGAACCATGTATGAGTAGTGAAATCAATTGCCTCGGCAATGCCTGAAGCAGAGGCCCAGTAGAGCCTGTTGAGAAAAATATCGCCTGCTACTGCGCAGACCATTTTATCAGCCTTCCTGTCAAAGACTGCAATGAGGCACCACCCGCCCTGCAGGGACTCGATGAACTCTGTGCCGTCAATGGGGTCCACAAAAATAACGAGGTCCGCCTCATCTTCAGAAACATTGTCAGGGAAAGTCTTTATGCCGGCCTCCTCGGAAAAGACGGTAAAAGCATTGACACCCTCCAGCTTTTTAAATTTCTGTGTTAAGGTACCGATGATCAAATCCTCAGCAAAGGTATCAATGCCCTTCGTAAGGTTCAGTTCGGACTTTTCGATTTTCTGGTCTTTAACAGTTTCTTTAAGCAGAAGGCGGTTTGATCCCCGCATCGCAGCCCGGACCCCGTCCATAGCCTTCAACACTGTCTGGCGGCAGTAACGTAAAATGTCATGCTCATTGTACCTATTGCGCATTGTGCATTTTTTCAACCATCAATCTTCACGCCCATTTTCTGCAAATTCAGGCGATATATCTGAAAACCTGCCCTGGCAAGAAAAGCGGGCAACCCTCTGACTGTATTTCTGTCATATTCCCTTATCTCATCAGGAAGTTCATTCCAGTGGACAAGATAGGGAGAAATTTTTCTTCCTACATCTTTCATCATCCCGTATTTCCACCCGTCACGGCGGCGCTCGTGGTGCCAGCGTTCATGTTCCATCTCGGACAACTTCTCCACTTCCTCCGGAGCAAACTGAAACAACTCTTTATCCCAATCGGTCAATGGCGCCACGCCGCAATCTATTGATTTAAGCTTTATTCCGATATCATTTGCCTGAAGGCGATTTGACTCCTTAAGGTGTTCAGGTAATTTTTCCCAGCCAGCCATTGAAGGATTATTTTGTGGTGTACTCCCTTCCCTTTTCTGGTTCAGCACATAGTCCTCATGAATGGCGCGGGCAAGGATTTCAAAGGTCCCTCCGAGCAGCAAATCAGGGCCGCAAGTCCGGTCCAGTAACCCAAAGGCAAAAAGGTTGCTAAATCCGCCAGCCCCGTCACTTTTAAGCAGATTGGCCAATCCGGCATCATGTGTCATACGTATAACGATCGGTACCCTACGGTTTCTCAGATGCTGGTATAATGTCAATGCAGCTGACAATCCACGTGAATCATTATCCATGCAAATATAGATCATGTTCATAATGCTCTGCCCCGCGTCATCAAAAAGGAATGCTGCCCGTTCATAATCCTCAGAGTCGATATCAAGATCCATCGGTGAAATATTACACAGTTTGCTCAGTTGAGGATATCGCAGGCACAGGGACCCTAAAATTCTTTCTGCCCGTCTGTCAATAACTGTCATGTTTAGCTGACAGCCTGTTTTACTATGCACATCCCGCCAGTTTTTGGCTGATTGCACTAAAAGGGTTTGTCCAAATCGTCCCAGTCCAACAATAAGAATATGGGGGCTCTTTTCCCCCGCACCGTCGTTCACATTAAAAGGCGGATAATCGCTCAGCAGCGCCCTGGCCCCGCTTTCAAATATATTAAAAAAAGTAAGCCTGAACATATCCTTATCCTGCGATTCAATTTCCTGCTCACGTAACAAATTACAAAGCTGCGGGTCTACTATATGGACCACACAGGTTAAAGCATGATGTGCTGTCTGTAAAAGTTCACGTGCATAAACCGCCACCTCGGCATTTATACCGTCATCTCCGCAAACAGATATAAGATACCGGGCCCTGTCAATCCTCACGTTGTATAGCATTTCCTTATCAGCCGCGTTACCGATCAATATGAAATTGCAATGTTCGCGACATATATTAATTGATTTATTCCCTTCATCCTGTTCGATAACAACTACCTTGAGCCCCTGTTCGTAAAACATCCTGGAGATCAGTAACCCCTTCCTGCCCAGGCCACAGATAATGATATGGTTTTTGATAAACCGAAGTCTGAAGGAATCAAGCTGTTCTGAGAAGATTGACGCCAATGCATGTAATGCGGTGTACATTGCAACTGCCGGAGCCAGAAAACGTGACACATTCAGTTCCCATCTTATAGGATTTTCCAATGAGTCTATTGCCCCGGAATCAATCACAAACAGCTGCAACGTCCGGTACATGAGGTCCCAGACAGTATTTTCGTTACCCGTCTCCGGAAGGTGTTTTCTAAAGCCGATATATCCCAGGACAATTGACATAAGTCCCATCCCTATAACAACAGGCCATTCGTAACTTTTACACCAGCGCTTAAAGTCTACGCGCCAGAATGTCTTTATGCCGGCAATAAATTTCATCCATAACCGCCTGAATTCAAGTCAGTCATTAATATCTATCCAAACCACTCCGCCTCAATCATCAGTCGCAGCCATTCTATGTGCTCATCTGCCAGAAACTGCTCACAATGCCATAGCGCATGTAATACTTCCACACAATTCGTTTCTTCCTGAAGCCTCTTATCCAAATGCTGCAGTGCTGTATATTTTGCCTGAAACAGGCTGGCGCTGCGGGCAAACTCGTATGCGGAACGCAACGTGCGCACCCCTGCTCCAAGAAGGGGGAGAGAGGCGGCAAGTACAATCAATAATATGCTGAGAAAATGTAAATTGCCATGAATGTTAAAAAATATATCGATTACAAAATGCGCTAAAACACAGAGCACGCTCAGGAAAAAACATACCGGCGGCAGATTCCTTGTGTATTTATCTCTTCCCTTATTGCGCTGTGCACGGTCAATAAAGAACTGCATTTGTACTTTAAGGCGTTTGTCCCTGTAATAATTGACCAGTGACTTAAGGGAAGTATCGTCTATTACGCAATCCGACATTTTCTCGGGTTCTTTAAATATCTCGTATTCTTCGACATATTTTTGAAGGGACTCCTGAGTCAGCGCCTGTATCTTTTCCGCTTCTTTTTGCAGACGGACTTCCAGGTCTTTTTTCTTGCCAGTATCACCGCTCCACAAATCAGGGTGGATCAGCAGACGAAACTTAAGCAGGCGGAGACGTTCGGCTTTATGACGCTGCAGAAGCCATTGTTTCTGACGTGCCTGTGCCCATCCTATTAAAACAGCCAATAGCGCGATGATCGCTGCGATGACTTCAACCCACATGGGCCAGGGCGTCGGGAAAAAACCTGACAGCTGCACAATTGCAAATAATACTGCGATTGTGCCGAATACGGCGGCAAATATGGTAAGTATATTATGATGCCACTGATTACGCTCTGCTTTCTTATCCGCTTCTTTATATATGCTAAAGAATGCATCACGACAAAATATGAGTACATCACGTAGAGGGCGATAAAGTGATAACTCTTCTTCCGTATCAACAATATCATAGTCCTGCAGCAGTTGTTCCGGTATGACCTTGCTGCTGTCTCTCATAAATTACCCTTATTAAAATGCAAGTATTTTATGTTTAAAAGACCTACGAGACCTTTTCAATACGATAACCCAGCGCAATGATCGCCTTTAGAGTTTCTAAAACAGCCCTGCGGTCATATTCTTTATCGGGTTCAGAAAGCTGTTCGTAAGGAACCAGATTCGGATGTGTCTTATTTTCATCACTTCCCCTGTAACCATAACGCCATCCGTCACGTATCCGCTGTTCTGCCCAGTTGTCATGAGCATTTTTTGCCAGAAGTTCTGTCAGATCAAGAATGTCTTCAGCCAACTTCACATCAGCCGTATTCATCGGTTTAGGCTCATACGCCATTGAACGCTCCTTTTCATCTTCTATGAAGTAGTTATTTGCAGACATCATATCCCCACACAGATAAAGCCCGTTTGAACCAGTCGGATATGCATCACATTTTAGCATATGTTGTTGTTCTAAAACAGAAAAATATTGCGATAGTAGTTTCTTCGGCAAAGGATAAGAATGATCTCGAAATTAAAGTTAGCTATTATTAGTTATTTGAGCAACAGTTAAAATGCGTTGGACATTTTTTTTCCCGCCTGCGATCTTTCGTTCTTTTGCGCTACGGCTTAAAGTCGTCTCTGTTCTGCTTCATGTAGATGAAATAACCTTCCCCGGCTTTTATCGGGAAATTAACGCCGGCAGGCTGACCGTTTAAATAACTTGCTGTTTCAAATTTGCCTGTGTAGGTGTTGTGCCTTTGAATGCTGGAGACAAATGTCTCACCGCCCAACTCCTCAAGAATGGCAAATGCTGATGCATTCTGAGATTCGCATGGAGTGACTGCCCAGTTAATTCCAGTCTTTAAATCATACACCGGACAAGTATTCTGCGAGATCTGTATATCCGTGTCTTCCTTTGCATAAACAACAAGCCCTTCACCTGCGATTAGCGTGAAGTTGTCTCCGCTTGCAATTTCACTCCCATTAATAAATGCTGCCTGCACGACTCCACTTGTCCTGTCGTATCTCTCGATCTTCTCTACCTTTGTCCCGCTGATGTCTATTAATCCGAGCAATGTATACACATCCGGTATCAGGTTTGTATTTGTCGGCGTGCTGATGAGGTTAAGGCCTTTCTTAAGATTAATTGAAAGACTTATTGGCCTGGATAATGGATCGAGTGGATCACTGCCTGCGTCAACCTCTTCTTTGTCACTGTATCCGTCACCGTCTGTATCTGATTTAAACGGGTCAGTACCAATGTCAATTTCCTGTGCATTTGTCAGACCGTCATTATCAAAATCCGGATCACACACGTCGCCTGCGTTATCGTTGTCCGTGTCACCCTGGTCGGGATTGTAGACATTCATGCAATTGTCGCAGGCATCTCCCACCCCGTCAGCGCCGTATGCACGGCCTATAATTCCATTCAGATAGTGCTTCTGTATTTCAGCATCTGTCAAGGCACTGCTGTACACCGCGGGTTCGTCCATCCGGCCTTTAAAATATGACGTAAAGGCGCCCTCCCATTGTCTTCCCCCGATTCTGAACTCGTTTAAAACGGAGTCAACATCTCCTATAATCCCTGCCCCGTTATATGTATGCACCAGAACGCCGTTGGCGAAAGTCTTGATCACACCTGCATCATAGACCACAACAATATGACTCCACTGGTCCTGAGGCGCGGCATACCCCGTATCTATCCATGCCCAGCCGGGGTTTGCATTTGCAAAGACCCACCTGATCCTGCCGTCGGCAAACCGTGTGACGCCATACTCTCCTTCTTTGCTGATGATGACCCCTCCCTCTGTCGGATCAGAGCCCGGCCCTGTCGGATATATCCATGCCTCAGCCGTCATGTGACCGCTCATGACAAGACCGGCGGCTGCGCCAACCTGTACATAATCATCAATGCCATCAAAACTCAGCGCCGTGCCTGCCTTACCGGTTGTCCATGAAGCTCCATAAACTGTCCCGTTGTTGCTGCCGGTTGAATCACCGGCTGTTGTCCCGGTCCCTTCATCAAATCTCCAGTAAGAAATCATCCCGGCAACAGATGTATCACTGTCAGCCTGAGAGGAATTATTGACACTCAGACAGTTGTCATTACAATCTGAAATCCCATCGCTGTCCGTATCAAGCCCTTCGTCGGTCAAGCCGTCACAGTTGTTATCCATGCCGTCGCAGTTGGCATCAGAGGCGCCTGGATTAATTGCCGGATCACTATCGTCACAGTCCACATCCACCCTGTAGCCGTCATTGTCATTATCCGGAGACAACCATGAGGTCTTTACCCCGCCGCCGGAAGGCGCAAAGTTAATCCAGCCGATATTTTCTCCCCATGCCTTGCCGCTGAACAAGCCGTTTGCATCTATCTTCACGCCGCCGCCTGCGGGCTTGACGTTTATCCACCCGACATTCTCTCCCCATGCATAACCGGAGAGATTGCCGTTGCCGTCATTGAGGACGCCGCCGTATGCGGGACTGAAGTTTATCCAGCCGATGTTCTCTCCCCATGCCAGGCCTGTCACTGCGGAATCCGTCACCGTAATGCCGGGGCCATAGGATGGTTTCAGATTTATCCAGCCCGTGTTTTCGCCCCACGCGTAGCGCTTGCCGCTTCCGTCGGGGTCGATGTTTCCGGGATATATAACTGAATAGCTGTTTGTTACAGTCCGGGCGTTTCCTGCATTGTCGGCAGCCGTGATGGTGAAGGTAAAGCTGCCTGCCGTGGCTGTGCTGATTGTGCCTCCGTTTGCAATAGGAGCGGTAATATTTGCGATGCCTGATTCCGCATCCGATACGCTGTAATTTGCCGTAAGCGCCTGATTGATGAAATATGTCGCGCCATTGGCAGGGGTTGTAATTGTTACCTCGGGAGCTGCTGTATCAACAGGGACTGTATAAGTGTTTGTTACGGTAGTCGTATTCCCTGCGACATCGGTCGCAGATACTGTGAATGTATGAAGGCCCGGGGATGACGTATCCACGGGCGACCCATCAGGGAAAGTCGCTGTCACTGATGCAATACCGGATGTGGTTTCTTTCACGGAATAAGCAGCCGTGACCACCTCGTAATAAGAATATATTGCCCCATTGCCGGGCGCATTAATCGTAATCGCAGGCGGCGTTTTGTCGATGCAGATATTGTTCAGTGTATGAGAGACTTCATTATTCCCATCCATATCGTATGCATAATAAGTCAACGTGTGGCAGCCGTCTATATCTATCGTCACACTCCTCGTTGCTGAATTTATGCAGCTCTCAGGATCACTGTCAAGGGTGTAGCAAATCCCACGCGCTCCGTGACCGCAGTCCGTAGCTGCAAGCTGGATATTGACGCTTGTGTTATGCCACTGCGCTGGTTTATATTTGTCCTCTGTTACAGGAGGGACATTATCAATGGGTGACAGCCATGAGGTCGTGACCTTAAATGCATTGGCCCCGTCCGAGCGGCAGCTTATCCACCCGATGTTCTCACCCCAGGCCATGCCGTTGAATTCTCCGCAGGCATTGATCCACACGCCCCCGCCTGTGGGCGCGAAGTTAATCCACCCGGCATTCTCTGCCCATGCATAACCTGAGAGATTGCCGTTGCCGTCATTGAGGACTCCCCCGTTTGCAGGACTGAAGTTTATCCAGCCGGTATTCTCGCCCCATGCGAAGCCGGACACTGCCGTATTGGTCACCGTAATGCCGGTGCCGGATGACGGCTGCAGATTTATCCAGCCGATATTCTCGCCATAGCAGTATTGAGAGCCGTCATTGCCGGGGTCGATGTTTCCGGCGGGCTCAGCGGACAGGGCAAACGCCCCGCACGGAATGAGAAACATGATAATTGCAATCAGAAAATATAGTAATTTTTTATATTTCATAATCTCTCCGTGAGCTCTGTGGTTGCTTTCCCTTTCTTTTTGACAGCATAATTATTAGTATGGTAAAGTTGATTTACCGAGTCCTTTAACAAGGAGATACATGCCATGAAACAGGCCGCGCTAAAAAACACAGTTGACGTGCTCCATAAAATAGAAAACCTTGAAAAAGAAATTATGTCCTTAAAACTATACGTTCTCAAGAAGTTTGCTCCTCCGCATAAAAAGGTAAAACAATCCAACGGCAAAAAATGTTCCCTTGCCGGAATTATTGACATCGCAAAAGATTGTTCCGACACCGACCTTTCCGTTCATCATGATAAGTACCTGTACGGCGAGGCCAGTATCCACTCTTGAATTTTGAATCTTGAATTTCATATTTTTAACTCCCCCCAGCCCCCTCTTAACCTAAGAGGGGGAGCCCAACTTCCTCCCCCTTAGGTTAAGGGGGATTGAGGGGGGTACTTAAATAACCAAATCATCAAATATTCCACTACTGTCCGCCGCGCACGCACCGAACGTACAAGGGCGCGATGTTCCTAAGATTGGAGAGGACGTTGCCATTTATGAAGTCCACGTCCAACGCAAAGTTCGGATTGTCTGCGACGATAGTAGACGACCAGTAGTAGCCGGACTGCACATTCTGAAAAGGGTGCCCCAGCGGTAAAGAAGGATTGGTTTGCGTTGTATCCACAAGGCTGAAAAGTTCGTCCTTAGCAGGAAGATACCAGTCATCTTTCCCCCCTAATGTTAAATTGCTGCAGTAAGTATTCGCGTCATACCAGTTTCTCCCTGTCGGATCAGTAGACCGCTCCCACACAAGACTTGTTGAATTATCACGCACCACTACGCCATTATATGGGCTGTCAGTTAATACTGTAAATCTGCTGGTGCAGTCAGCCGCGCAGCTTGCAGTCGTCTCTGTTCCATTACACGTGCCGTCTCCACATATTGTAGCAAGGCAGGGGCAGTCCGCCACGCTGTTTGAGCAGGTCTCCCCGAGGGTTCTGTCGCACACCCCGTCTCCGGCAGTATACGTGCACCCTGTGGTCTTTTCGCAAATCTTAACCAGCTTGATATAAATCTGCTCCAGCGTCTTCATCGTCGGCGCGGGAGCGGCTGACGGTTCAAGGTTTCCGGCAAAACTGATGCCCGCCATAAATAGCATTAGCGCCAGAACTGCAATAACTATCCCTCCTGTAAAGACCTTTTTCTTTGTCATCGTTCCTTCCTCCTTTTTTGTTGGTATATTGTTGAATTTATTTGTCCTTCTTTAATGATCCTTTATCTATAAACTATCATCTATAACCCTTCTGCGCTACGGCTGAAAACCGCTCACCTCCTGCTTCATATAAATAAAATACCCCTCCCCTGCCTTGATCGGGAAGTTCACGCCAGAAGGCTGACCGGTGAGATAACTCGCCGTCTCAAACAGTCCGATATAACGATTATATCGCTGGATGCTTGTAATGACTGTTTCATCACCTATGGCCTGCAAAAGCTGAAAGGCGGTCAGGTCAGCAGCAGCGCATGGTGTGCCAACAAGGTTTGTCCCCTCTTTCAAATTCCATGTATGACAGTATTTTGAAGTGAATTCAAAAGTCGCATCCTTTTTTGCATAAATTATCATGCCCGCAACACCCCGCCCGGCCGGTAATGCAATGTTCTGACCATAGAACTTACCTGTCAGGTCATAACCGGCTTCATCATACGTCTGATCGTTAGAATCAAATATCAGGACCTTGGAGATCACATCACTCCCGCCGAGTGCACCCATTAAATTATAAATATTTTCATAATACAGCGTCTCAGCCGGGAAGCTCATCTGGTTGTAGCCTTTATGCAAGATTAAGGTAGTAATACCAGGCTTTGAATCAAGGTTGTATGGATCGCTTCCTGCCCCGATCTCGACAACATTCTGGCTCCCGTCACCATCAATATCTGCATCGCAAGCATCGCCGATGCCGTCACTGTCTGCATCCGCCTGGTCTGCATTCAGGATAGATTTACAGTTGTCATCACAGTTAAGTTTATTACCGCCAGTGCAATAATTTGTACCGTTACCGTCAGGAATGTCATCGCCGTCGGTATCAACTCTTACATAAATAAATTTCTCACATGATCTTGATAAATTATCATACAAATCGTTCACGTCAATACACCAGTTATATGTTGTTCCTGATAGTAAGGCGCCTCCATTATAAGTTATCGATGTTTCAGTCAGATCACGTAAGCGCCAAATCCTCGTCCCGGCTAAATCATATAATTCTACATTATAGGTGTATCCTCCACCCGGTCCTGTCCATGAAAATACAGGATTCCCGGTGAGTGTCTCTCCGCCGGAAGGAGAAAGATTTGCTGCAAAAAAATCAACAAAACTTTCTATGATTTCCTGTCTTCTGTATACGGTCCCGGACGAATCGGTCAAGGTGAAGGTATACGTAAGCGGTGGAGCAGGCGGTAAATTACCAAACCATGGATTGCTTGCAGGTTCAAGCCATGATACCCATTTACCCTTACCAGCCTTGTCGGCATTAAAAACAAGCTCCAAAGAACCGGCGATTCCCGGACCTGATACATTTACAGATATGAAAGAATTCTGCAAAACATCTACTCCCAGTTCAACCCAATATCCGCCGCTGTCATGTCCGGAGTAAGCTGAAGTGACATATTCATCATAAAAAGGATTTGGATTCGCTGTTGTGCCGTCAATAAGTGTCAAATTAATCCCGAATACGGCCTCTCCATTACTTATGGCAATTGGTGTTGAGGCACTACACCCGCCGTACATTCCCCACGGGTCCGAAGGTTGTGTGCCACAGTCTGTTCCACAGAATTCCATAACGGAAGCTACATAATAAGTCCCATCCGGCAGACCTGAAATACCAAAGCTGCCCGAAGATGATAATTCTGTAGAAGCAATTATTGCCGGATTTGGCGGCTGACAGCTAAACGCAGTCCTGGCGACTCCTACATAAATTGGCCCTGTCTGTGGTCCGTTATATGATACATTGCCGGATATAGAGCCTGTTGCCTTTACGAAATCAGCTGTAATAGTTGTATCAGCATTCAATGTCACCGTGCAATAACCGGTACCACTGCATCCGCCGCCTGACCAGCCCATGAAAACGGATGCAGCATCAGCAACAGGAGTGAGGGTCACTTCTGTGCCCGTCAGGAATGCCTTGACGCAGTCGGTTCCGCAATCTATTCCTGCCGGCATGCTTTTGACTTGTCCGCTTCCCGTCCCGGCTTTGTTTATCCCAAGCGTAAAGCCTTGCTCGTAAATAAATGCCTCCAGTACCGTTGAATAATTCCTGAAAATATCCGTTACCTCTACAACCCATGTGTATGTCAACCCCGGCGTCAACGGAGGGCCTCCGTACTCGACAGACGTAGTTGATAAATAATTTGAACGCCAATTAATGCCATTGCCATCGACCTTAACCAAGTACCTGTAATTACCATTTACTCCTGTCCATGAAAAAACGGGATTGCCGATTACCGTTTCTCCTCCGGCAGGCGAAAGGTTAAAAGCAAAATCCTCCAAAAAATTTTCGACAGTTTCCTGCCTGAAAGTAGTTCCGTTTGAATCAGTTATTGCCAAGCCGTAAATGAGAGCTGTTTTCGGAGGCAAACTCCCAAACAAAGTATCCGGAATAATATATTTCCATGCACTATTATCATCATCATATCCGATAGAGATGTATCCCGAAATTCCATATCCTGTTACATTCACTGATGTTGCTTCATGCCCTGGGTCATCAACCCCTATATGAACCTCGTATCCACCGCTATCATGATATGAACTGGCATTCGTGTCATATTTAATATAAAAAAGATTTGGGTCCCCTGTTGTATTGTCAACAAGGGTTAAATCGATACCCGATACACTATTGCCTCCGCTTATTGTAATCGGGACCTGCGTACTGCATCCGCCATATACCGCCCAGGGGTCCGAAGGCTGGAGGTTGCCGTTCGGTCCTGTCGCAAAAGTAGACGCGATATAATACGTCCCTGCGGGAAGAGCAGAAAATTCATATATACCGGCAGCCGACATTTCAATCGATGAATAGAGCTCAGGATTGTGAGGAGAACATGCAACAGGTGATGCAAATACTCCGACATAGATTGTTCCGGTCTGTGTTCCATTATAATAAATAGCGCCTGATATAGACCCGGGAATATCACAGCCATCTCCGATACCGTCTTCATCGCTGTCAAGCTGTTCTGGATTTGTCATAGCTGGACAGTTATCTGCAATATCAGAAACTCCATCGCCATCCATATCTATAGCAGTTGCTGTAAAATCCTGACCTGTTACATCAGCGCTGCTGACTGTTACAACTCTGTCCGCGGGTGAGAAAGAATAATATTCATTTGACGGAGTTAACGTGTAATTGCCGTCAGGCAGCCACGTAAAAGTATAATTACCGTTCTCATCGGTAATTTTCGTGGCGGTAAGTGGACCGGTCAGTCTCACGGTCACCCCGCCAAGTCCTGCATTATCTGATAATATCCGACCGCTTACTGAATGAGTCACCCCGGTCACATAATACTCATCCGCGCCAATGTCTGCAGACATTCCAAGTATTCTATTGTTTCCTTCAAAGTCAATTGAAGGTAAAGACGCGGCTGATTTATTTCCTGCATCAATAGCGGGTGACCCAGCCGACAGATGATAGTCTTCATCGTCAATGCCAACAAATAACGGGTCTGCATTTATATTGCCGCTCTCGTTTGTGAAAATGCCTGATACATTATCCGGGTTAATGTCATTGTTATAAAAATCTACTTTACTGCCCGTCCAGTTTTCTATAGAAAGGTCTCCGCCGTTTAATCCGGAATTACCCCAAATAATATTGTTGTAAATTTCTGCTTTTGACGGCGTACTGCCGGCATGAAGATAAATGCCGCCCATGTACTTTGCTGAATTCCCCGTAATCGTATTGCTTACAATGCTCATACTTCCTTCATTCGCATACGCGTAGACTCCCCCTGCATAATTAAGGGCTATATTGCCTGCTATTATATTGTTTGATAATGATATGTCTCCACGGTCTGCGTACGCATATATTCCTGCTGCATAATCCGATGAGTTACCAGTGACTATATTATTTGCCAGCATTATGTCTCCGGTACCGGAATAGACACTGATACCGCCTTTGCTTCCGTTCTTTATAGTTACACCCTCGACCATATTTATAGCATATAACGAAAAACCCCAGTCACTGATTGTCAGGGCACGTTCAAGCCCCTCGCCGTCAAGGATTGTATTGGACGGATTGACCTGCCCGGTGTTACATCCTGATGCATATCCGCCCCGGATGACGAGGTGATGTGATTCTCCGGAGTCATAGTTAAAACTGCTTTTATAGTTCTGAGATATCCTGTAGGTCCCTTGTACTAATTGAATTACATCGTTCATGCCGTTCCATTCAGCGGCGCTAAGGGCATTTTGAAATTCCATACTGTTCGTAACACAATGTTTCACTGTGCACGCATCGCCGTATCCGTCACTATCTGTGTCGGTCTGGTCGGGATTTACCATCGTGCTGCAGTTGTCATTTACATTCAGTACCCCGTCTCCATCCACATCAAAATCACACACATTCCCAATCCCGTCGCCATCCATGTCGGACTGGTCGGCATTGCTTACAGACGGGCAATTGTCTTCAACATCAGGAACTCCATCACCGTCGGTATCAAGATCCACCGTAATGTAATCAGTTTTATTCAATGTTCCAGTAAGTCCATCCATATCCGTCACCTGCAGTTTCACAGTGTAATCCCCCGGAGACGTATAGATATAAACAGGACTTCTTTCAAAAGAGTCAAAGATCCCGTCATTATTAAAGTCCCATTGCCGGGAGATGATGTTAACGGAAAAAGATGATGTATCAGTAAATTTGACGGTAAGAGGCGACTGACCTTCTGTCCGGCTTGCTGTAAATGATACAATCAATTCGTCTTTTGTCGTAAAGCACCACTCAGGAGAAGCAGTCTCTCCATTATGACTGTCCCTTGCAGCCACCTTCCAGCAATATGTTGTCAGAGGTCTCAAATATCCGGGCTCATAGCTAGTCTGCCAGCCGCTTGAGACAAGTAACAAATTCCCCGGTGTTCCAAAATAAACGTAATAGACAACTTCGTCCCCTGAGTCAAGATCCCTTCCGCCTGTCCAGGTCAGAGATGGAGTTGTAGAAACATTAACAGCGCCATTTGAAGGAGTCGGATTGCTTGCCGCATTCGGCGGATTGTTTGCCGGTTCACCGGAGAGAATCGTTGATTTCTGCATCCGGTTGCCGAGGTTGTCATACACATACTGCACAACCGTTCCGTCTTCATATTCAGCTTCAATAAGGCGGAACATGTCGTCGTAGGAGTAGTTTGTCGTTCCGGCAAAGGAGGCGGAAACCGCCATAAGCAGCATTACGACGATTATTAAACTTGTTAAATGTCTGAAGCTCATCTAATTAGAGTCTGTTTATAAACTCAAACGCCCTATACTACAATAGGTTACAACGAGTTTGGTTAAAAATCAAAACGGAGTAACCGAGGAGAGAATGA
>JAGVNU010000093.1 GCA_020053105.1 Thermodesulfovibrionia bacterium | reverse complement strand
GGACTGAAAAATGTTAAACTACATGACATGAGGCACACCTCGGCAACGTTTATGCTACTGAAAGGAGTGCCTTTAAAGATAGTGTCCGAGATTGGACACACCACTATAAAGACAACCGAGATATACACGAAACTGATAGCGGAGCATTTGAGAGATGCAATTAATACCCTTACATTTTAGGAGCACGACTTTTGCAGACAATAGGTCTGCCTGTATGCATTTTGACTGCAGATTGATGACAAAAAAAGGTCATTTTGAGCAATTCTGCACAATTTTGATAAATTGCACTCAAGCACCTAAGTGCTTGAGATATAATGTTAATAATGATTTTTAGAACAATTGGAGAGGTGTCCGAGTGGCCGAAGGAGCACGACTGGAAATCGTGTAGGCGCTAACACGTCTCGAGGGTTCGACTCCCTCCCTCTCCGCCAGTAAACAAGCAAGATCTAAGAAAAGTCGGGTCTTCGGGCCCTGTGCAACGGCATGCTGTGAACTCCGCCAGGTCCGGAAGGGAGCAACGGTAAGCAGTTATTCCGGGTGCCGCAGGATTACCTGAAGGCCCGGCCTTAAAAGACCGGGTTTTCAATTTATTTATGAGCTATATAGTACTTGCGAGAAAATGGCGGCCCCAGAGATTTGACGACCTTGTCGGGCAGGAATCCGTAGTCAAGACATTTAAGAATGCCTTGTCGAGCGGCAAAATTGTTCATGCCTATTTATTTTCAGGCCCCCGTGGTGTCGGTAAAACAACCTCAGCAAGGCTTCTGGCAAAGGCGCTCAATTGTACGCAGTTGTCAGACAATGAGCCTTGCGGTGAGTGCCCCAGCTGCAAGTCAATAACTTCAGGATCTTCCGTTGATGTGATTGAGATTGACGGGGCTTCCAACACCGGAGTTGATGCAGTGAGGGAGCTGAGGGAAACTGTAAAGTATGCGCCTTCCGGCAGTAAATACAAGATATATATAATCGACGAGGTGCATATGCTGAGCACGCAGGCTTTCAATGCGCTTTTAAAAACGCTTGAAGAGCCGCCGCCCCACGTGATCTTTATCTTTGCGACGACTGAACCAAAGAAGATATTGCCGACCATACTCTCCAGATGCCAGCATCATGCCTTCCGCCGAATGGCCAAAGGGAAAATAAAAGAACAGCTCATCAAGATCACCAGCGCAGAGAAGATCAATATACAGGATGCTGCATTGGAGATGATAGCAAAGGCTGCTGACGGCAGCATGAGGGATGCCCTGACACTTCTGGACCAGGCCAATTCCTTCAGCAATGATATAACGGAAGAAGACCTGCAGGGCCTTTTAGGTCTGCCTGAAACAGAAATTGTCACCAACCTCTGTGAGACTATCCTTTCAGGGGATATAGCGAGGACATTATCAATAATAAAGGAATTGACCGACAGGGGGAGTGATCTTAGGCAGTTGACCAGGGAGCTTGTCGAAAATTTCAGAAATATAGCCATAGTAAAGGTAACAGAGGATGCCGAGGGGCTGTTGGAGTTTACACCCGAAGAGGTGCAGAAGCTGAAGCAGCATGCGTCAGCAGTGAGCATAGAGCAGCTGGCATTACTGCTGACAGAACTTCTCAGGCTCGAAGGCGAGGTCAGAAATGCCGTCCATCCAAGATATACACTTGAGCTGGGTCTTTTGAGGACTTCCTTTGTTAAAGGCATGACTTCTATCGAGGACGTTTTAAAGATGCTTGGGGATTCAAAGGCGCCCGTCGGGATACCGGCGGTCAAACCCGCGTCTAAAGAAAGGGCCGTGGCCCCCGAAGAAAAAAAATCAAATATAAATATTATAAATCAACCCGCACCTGTCAGCAGCCCGGTTGATCTCGGCGCCGAGCCTGCAAACAGCACGGATAATCTTTCCAAGGAAGATCTCTGGCAGCAGCTGATCGAAAGGGTAGACGCCGAAGACCACCTGCTTGCCTGCAAACTGTCGGAGGCAAAGGTCATACACCTTAATTCAACAGAGCTTTCAATAGGATTTAATGGCGGAATGTCAGTGCTTGCGGACTCCATAAAGAGCAAGGCATCTGTTATAAAACCAATTCTGAAGAGTGTCAGCGGGCATAATCTCAAATTGAAGATCCTGTCACTTCCAAAAGAGGAAACTAAAATAGATAAAAAAAAGATGAAGGAAGATATCTATGCGGAACCGCTGGTCAAAGACGCGTTGAGGATTTTTGACGGTTCCCTGATCAAAGTGAACCCGCTTGAGGACGGGGAAGAAATAAATGAATAGGCACGGAGCGCAGAAAATTAAGCTTTCCCTTGCCCGTTAATAAAAGGAGGACACGATGTCGAAAAAAATGCTTGGAGACCTGATGAAACAGGCCCAGAAAATGCAGCAGGAAATGGGCAAGATCCAGGAAGAGTCAAAAAAGAAAACCGTGGAGGCGTCATCCGGCGGCGGTATGGTTGTTGTCACTGCAAGCGGCGCCATGGAAATCGTCTCAATCAAGATCGAGAAGGATGTTGTAAATCCTGAGGACATAGAAATGCTCCAGGACCTGATAGTCGCTGCTGTCAATGAGGCCCTGCGCAGGGCGCAGCAGATGGTAAGTGAAGACATGGGCAAGCTCACGGGCGGCATGAATATACCGGGGCTGGGGAACATGTTCGGTTAATGGCAGGCAACGTTGTTGAAAATCTGATCAGCGAGCTGATGCGTCTGCCCGGAATCGGCAGAAAGTCCGCGCAGAGACTGGCATTCTTTATAATGGGTATGCCGGAGCATGAGGCTGTTTTAATAGCTGAGGCCATTATCAGGCTGAAGGATAAGGCCCGCTTCTGCAAACACTGCTTTAATATATCAGAAGAAGAAATATGTTCAATCTGCAGTGACCCCCGGAGGGACCGCGAAAAGATCTGTGTCGTGGAAGAACCGAGCAATCTCATCGTTATCGAAAACACCAAAATCTATAACGGGCTTTACCACGTCCTGCTCGGGGCGCTTTCCCCTATCGACGGTATAACGCCGGACAGGCTAAAGATACGTGAACTGGCACAGAGAGTAAAAGAAGGCGGCATATCCGAAGTAATTATAGCCACAAACCCGAACACAAAAGGGGAAACCACCGCCCAGTATATAGCCCAGCTGCTCAGGCCCTTTGGAGTAAAAATCACCCGCATCGCTTATGGATTACCAATAGGCGGAGACATTGAATTCGCCGATGAAGTGACCCTGTCCAAATCTCTTGAAGGCAGAAAAGAGATGTAGGGCTAATGATGCCCGTGCTCTTCCCTCTATCTTTATCAGCCTGGACCGGCGCCTTAATACGTTGTGAGTGGCCGTTGCTGAATTTCAGCAGCAGCTCAACCTCTTCACCCTCCTTTGGCGCAGATTTCGGCCCTATCAGCATCAGATGAAATCCGCCGGGCCCAAGGGTGACCGATCCGCCAGCAGGAATCGGCAGACTATCCTGCGGTATCATCCTCATCATTCCCTCGTGCATCTCGGTCTTGTGGATCTCTACACTTTCAAACCTGCTGCTTGACACCCTGCTGAGCACCCTTGTTTCTTCCGACTCGTTTTTTAGGACCATGTATGCTGCAAGCACGTCTGCTCCGGGCGGCGCGGAGCGGACCCATGCATTCTCTACAGCAACCTGCTGATGTGCATAAGCTGATGAAAAGATATGCAGCAGAATAAAGATTAAGGAAACATTTAAGGACCTGTTCATTATTTCTCCTTTCTATAATCGAATGTAACTGTTTCAGTTTGCTCATCCACTGATATACAGCACTCCTCCGTGTATTTTTCGCGGATATTTCTGAAGTCCGCTGCAATTGTTTTCGGGACGTGGGGAGGTGAAAAAACAGCGCGCATCCTTCCAAGGGGGTCTATAAGCAGGATAGACGCACTGTGGTCAACCAGATAATCTTTATCTGCGTTTTTACCGGGTACGCGCCTGTATGCTATTCCCATGGGACGGGCGATTGACTCTATTACCTCAGCATTTCCGGTAATCCCGATAAAGCGCTCATTAAAGAAGGGTACATACTCTTTCAACTCTTTGACTGTGTCCCTCTCCGGGTCCACGCTTATAAAGACAAACTGTGTGCCGATCCCGAAGTTTTTCTCGGACAGATCCCCCTTTTCCGCAAGGTTGTGATAAATGTTATTCATGTCTACAAGCGCGGTAGGGCATACATCGGGACAGTGAGTATATCCGAAAAACATAAACGTCCACTTTCCTGCGAAATTATTGGGCGTGAATAAATTCCCGCGGTGATCGTTCAGGGAAAACTCTAGCAGGGCGACCGGGACATCCAGAACAGTGGCGCTCGGGAATTCATCCGCCCTGTTTGCCGGGGGGGTGTTATGGCCCTTTCCGAACCAGATTCCGATGCCGAGCAGCAAAATACCTGCTATGACCAAGAGGAGTATTTGTATCGGGCCAGAAGATATAGAATTGTTTCTCATTATTTCCTGCCGTGGACCTACAGATTACCCATCGTTAATTTCAAAGTATTTATGAAGTAATTATACAAGAACTGCGGTGAATAGCTTGAGGCGGATAATAATCTATAACTATTATTTATATTTATGTAATTACGATAGCTTCTTCACATTTCTTTCATAGTCTCAATATAAAATAATGACTGAAAACATAAGGCAGTTTTTGAAGAGACGATGAATTGCTTTTATGGAAACAGGAACTAACAGAAAAAAGTATGGAGGAAGAGAAATGAAAAAACTTGTCGTAGCCTTAGTGTCCCTGATGTTTATTTTCACAGGTATCGCCTTTGCAAAAAATTACGAGGTAAAGAAAAAGGCGGGGGACTTCGACGTTGTGGTCACGATTGACAAAAACCCGCCTGTAGTAGGAGAGAACAATCTGGCAATTGAGGTAAAAGACTCTGCCGGAAAATCTGTGACAGACGC
This sequence comes from Thermodesulfovibrionia bacterium, assembly GCA_020053105.1. Classification (GTDB taxonomy): domain Bacteria; phylum Nitrospirota; class Thermodesulfovibrionia; order UBA6902; family UBA6902; genus UBA6902. The sequence goes on along the minus strand of JAGVNU010000093.1, from coordinate 19,863 downwards.
AAAGCTGAAGGTTGAATATGGAATGTCCGCAATGCCCGGTATGCCTGCTATGAATTATAAAACTGACGCAGCTCTTGAAGGAGACAAGTACAATGCCGTGATGGAGCTCTCAATGTCAGGCTCCTGGAATGTTACCGTAAAAATAACCCGCGGAGAAAAAACATCCAAGGTCAAGTTCAGCGTAGACGCGCAGTAGAATCTCCCGCAGGGTGAGAGCCGACAATCAGCCCCATGAAAATGATCCCCCTTCTCCCTGCCGGGAAGAGGGATTATTTTTTAAATGCAAAATAGAAGGGTGTAAAGTATAATGTCATGTAACTTGAAGCGAGATAAAAACAACCTGAGACCCCCTATGCATTATGCGCTGTTGATAATAATTATTCTGCTCACCAGCCCTGCATTTGCAGGAGAACTGACACTGCAGGAGCTCATTCAGGAAGCGCTCAGGAACAATCACGAGGTCCTGATGCTGGGGGCAAGGGAATCCGTTTCAAGATTCAAAATCCCCCAGGCGGAAAGCCTCCCTGACCCGATGTTCATGTTTGGCTATCTGAATGACGGCGTGCGCGATCCGTACACCTTTGATGAGGAAATGGCCGCGGACTCTCAATGGATGTTTTCTGTGTCCCAGATGTTTCCGTATCCGGGAAAGCGTTCATTAAAAAGCGAAATGGCTGAACGTGATGCTGAAAGCCTCGATGCATCGGTGGATTCAGCGCGCATAAAGGTGACGGCGAGGGTAAAAGAGCTTTATTACGAACTGTGTTACACATATAAAAGCATTGATCTCATCAAAGACATGACAGGGCTTTTTACTAGGATTGAAGACGCGGCGCTTGCGCGGTATTCAGTCGGAATGGCCCCGCAGCAGGAAGTATTGATGGCCCAGACTGAAAAATACATGCTGCTCGAAAAAGAGGAAATGCTCAAACAAAAGGTCCAGTCCATCGAGGCCATGCTCAATTCCACGATCGGCAGGGACGGTTACACCGGCATCGGCAGGCCCGCTGAATTGACGCCCAATGAATACCCGTACAGCGTCGAAGAACTTCTGAAGGCGGCATATGAAAACTCTCCGGACATAAAGACCAGGCAGCGTCTGATCGCGGGGGCTGAGACAAAAGTCGCGATGATGGAAAAGGAATATTATCCGGATGTAACAGTCGCCGCAAATTACTACGCGAAAAACAAATATTTCGAAGACATGTGGGGGATGACCGCAACGATTAACATCCCGATATTTTACAAGTCCAAGCAGAGACAGGCGGTCCTTGAGGCAGAGGCCGCTCTGACTGAGAAAACGCATGACCTGGACGATACGAAGTTCATGCTTTCTTCAAACATAAGGGACAACTATTCCATGTTCAAGTCTTCGGAGAGATTGATGGACTTATACAAAGGCGGATTAATTCCAAAAACCTATCAGAGTTTTGAATCATCTCTTGCCGGATATGCAGCCGGCAGAATTGAGGCGATAACCGTGATAACAACCCTGAAGTCACTGATCGATTATGAACTTTTATACTGGAAACAGTTTGCCGAAAGGGAAAAGGCGATAGCTCGTTTGGAGGCGTTAACGACTGTAGCGGCGAGGTGATCTTGCCCCTGCAAACGAAGAGATCTCGTCAGTCAAGGAGAAAAGTAAAATGGGAACACGAGCATTAATTACTGGTCCAATACTATTTCTATTGTTTTCTTTTAACCTGTCCGCGTCTTACTCCCAGGTCCATCAGCACGGGACACCTGCAGAGGATAAGACACAGGAGACTCCGAAGGCAGAAGGCAATAAAGAAGAAACCTCTGTTGAGATCGAGCCTGAAAAGCAGCAGCTTATCGGCATAAAAACAGTTGCAGCTGCCGTCAAACCGATGCAGAAGTTCATCAGGACCGTCGGCAGGATCGAATACGATGAAAGACGGCTTGCAACCGTAAATACAAAATATGAAGGCTGGATAGAAAAGCTCTATGTTGATTTTACGGGAAGGCATGTGAAACAGGGAGAACCGCTTGCGGAAGTCTACAGTCCTGAACTCGTGGCGACCCAGCAGGAATTCTTAAATGTATTGAAATGGGACCAGTCCCCAATCCCCAACACCCAATCCCAAATTGAAACAATGCTTTCAAAAGACGCTGAGCGGATCGTAGACGCTGCAAGGCAGAGATTGAAATTATGGGACATCACCGATGAGCAGATAAAGGCGATTGAAGAATCAGGCAAGCCCATCAGGACATTGACCATTTTCAGTCCCGTGAACGGGTACGTTGTTGAAAAAAACGCCGTGCAGGGGATGCGTATTATGCCCGGCGACAAATTATTTGACCTCGCTGACTTATCATCGGTGTGGGTGATATCCGACATTTACGAAAATGAATTACCGCTTATAAAAGTCGGACAGACGGCAAGCATCAGCCTCAGCTATTCCCCGGAAAAAGTATTCTCATCGACGATTGATTATATCTACCCTTCGCTTGCCGGGGAAACAAGGACTGCAAAGGTCAGATTCATTATCTCAAATTCGTCAGCGCAGTTCAAACCGCAGATGTTTACCAATGTAGAGATTAAAATTGACCTGGGGAAAAGACTGGTCATTCCCGATAGCGCGGTAATTGACACAGGCACGAGACAGGTGATCTATGTAGACAGGGGCGAAGGTTATTTTGAACCTCGTGAAGTGCACGTCGGCCTGAAGGCTGATGGAATGACAGAGGTCCTTCACGGTCTGAACGCAGGTGAAAAGGTGGCCGCATCCGGGACATTCCTCATTGACTCAGAGGCGCAGTTAAAGGGAGTGAAGCCGGTGAAGATGAAATGATTTCAAAGGTCATTGAATACAGCGCGAGAAACAAGTTCGTCATCTTCCTGATGGTGTTTTTTCTATGCGCGTGGGGATACTGGGCGTTAAGCAATACGCCTCTTGACGCGATACCTGATTTAAGCGACACACAGGTCATTATCTTTACCGAGTGGGCAGGAAGAAGCCCTGACCTGATTGAAGACCAGATAACTTATCCGATTACATCATCACTGCTTGCTGCGCCCAAGGTCCAGGCCGTGCGCGGGTTTTCTTTTTTAGGCAGCTCTTTCATCTATGTAATATTCAACGAAGGGACTGATATTTACTGGGCAAGGAGCCGTCTTCTCGAATATCTGCAGACAGTCAAAGGGAAATTGCCCGTCGGCGTAAATCCGGTGCTCGGGCCTGATGCCACAAGTCTCGGCTGGGGGTTCAGCTACGCGCTCGTGGATGAATCCCGCAGCCATGACCTTTCACAGCTCCGCACCATGCAGGACTACAATATCAAACTCGCCCTCGAAAGCGTCCCCGGCGTATCCCAGGTGGCAAGCGTAGGAGGTTTTGTAAAACAGTACCAGGTAACGACTGACCCTAACAGGCTTTCAGCTTACAACCTTTCGATGATGAATGTTATAGAGGCTGTCAGAAAGAGCAACAAGGACGTTGAGGGAAGGGTGATTGATTTCGCAGGCGCAGAATATATGGTCAGGGGACGGGGTTATATCAAGAGTGTTGAAGACATCGAGAACATCTCGGTTGGAACAAACGGGACAGGCACACCGGTATTCCTTCGTGATGTTGCGAGCATACAGCTCGGCCCGGAAATAAGGCGGGGGATTGCCGAGCTTGACGGTAAAGGCGAGATAGCCGGAGGCATTGTCGTAGTACGTTTCGGCGAGAATGTCCTTAACGTCATAGAACGGGTAAAGCAGAGGATCGAACGGGACATCCAGCCGAGCCTTCCAAAAGGCGTGAAGATCGTAACTACATATGACAGGACCGATCTGATCCATCGCTCGATTGACACTCTCAAAGAGGAGATAATCAAGCTCTCGGTTGCAGTCAGCGCAGTTTGCATCGTGTTTCTTTTTCATTTGCCGAGCGCGCTGGTCGTAATTTTAACTTTACCTGTTGCAATCATCATATCATTCATCTGCATGTATTATCTTGGCGTAACTTCCAATATTATGAGCCTTGGCGGCATCGCCATCGCCATCGGCGCAATGGTGGACGCCTCAATCATCATGGTGGAAAATGCGCATAAGAAATTAGAAGAGTGGGAACATGCGGAAGGGACACAGAGTACAGAACACAGAACGCAGACAAGAACAGACGTCATCATCGAGGCTGCGAAAGAAGTCGGGCCTTCGCTGTTCTTTTCATTGCTCGTCATAACTGTCGGCTTTCTCCCTGTATTCACTTTGCAGGCGCAGGCGGGAAGGTTGTTTAAACCGCTTGCGTACACAAAGACCTTTGCAATGTTGTTCGCCTCTTTCCTCGCGATTACGCTCACGCCTGTATTGATGACTCTTTTTATAAGAGGCAAAATCAAACCGGAAGAGAGTAATCCTATTGTTCATTTCCTTGGTAAGCTCTATAGGCCGAGGGTGGCGTTTTCCCTGAAATACAGCAAGACCATCATAGTGGTCTCACTCATCATCGTTCTCATTACCGGCGTAATATTCATACTTCCGATGTTTGATATTACAGTTTTCCCCTCCCTGAAACTCGGCACGGAATTCATGCCCCCGCTAAATGAAGGCTCGCTTTTTTATATGCCTGTCACAGTGCCTGGCGTGTCAGTGTCTGAAGCGGCAAAGCTACTGCAGATCCAGGACCGGATATTGATGAGCGTCCCGGAAGTGGCGCAGGTATTCGGCAAGGCAGGACGGGCGGAGACCGCGACAGACCCTGCCCCGCTTGAGATGTTTGAGACTGTAGTCAATCTCAAACCCGAATCAGAGTGGAGGGAAGGGATGGATATGGTCAAGCTCAAGAATGAGATCAACGACGCCCTGAGTATACCCGGGGTTTCCAATTCCATCACAATGCCTATCAAGGCCCGTATCGACATGAACGCCACCGGGATAAAGACGAATGTCGGGGTCAAGGTCATCGGCCCGCAGCTGAGCGAGATAGAGAGAATATCCAGGGAGGTTGAAGATGCGGTCAAAAACATACCGGGGACCAGAAGCGCGTATGCCGAAAGGGTGACAACAGGATACTTTCTTGACATTCGACCCAAAAGAGAAGCGATAGCTCGTTACGGCCTGACAATAGAAGACGTCCTTGACGTGGCGGAGGCAGCTATCGGAGGGATGAATGTTACTACCACAGTCGAGGGCAGGGAACGTTATACAGTGAACATCCGGTATCCACGGGAATTAAGGAACGATATTGAAAAGATAAAACGGATACTTGTACCGATAATGGGGCAAGGGGCAGAGGGCAAAGGGGGAATGAATTCAAATTCACAATCCGTAAGCCGTAATTCACAATCTTTACAGGTACCTCTTGGCGAGCTTGCAGAGATAAATCTCACAAAAGGGCCGACAGCCATAAGAAGTGAAGAAGGGCTGCTTACAAATTATGTATTTGTGGATTATTCAGGCAGCGACCTCGGAGGCTATGTTGAAACTGCCAGGGAAAAGGTCGCGGCCGCCGTAAAGCTGCCTGCAGGCTACCGCCTTGTATGGAGCGGAGAATATGAGTACCTCATCAAGATGCAGGAAAGGCTGAAGCTGGTCATCCCGCTTACGCTGCTGATAATATTTGTACTTTTGTATTTAAATACAAAATCAGTAATCAAGACAGTGATCGTGCTGTTGGCTGTCCCGTTCTCATTGGTCGGCTCCTTCTGGCTCCTTCATATTCTTAATTACAACATGAGCATTGCTGTATGGGTCGGAATAATAGCCCTTGCCGGACTGGACGCAGAGACAGGCGTTGTTATGCTTCTGTATCTTGACCTTGCTTATGAGCAGTGGAAAAAGGAAGGAAGGATGAATAACCTTGAAGACCTTAAAGACGCCATCATGCATGGAGCGGTCAAGAGAATAAGGCCGAAGCTCATGACCGTCAGCGTGATCCTTGCCGGGCTTATCCCGATCATGTTCAGCAGCGGCGCAGGCTCCGATGTCATGAAACGCATAGCAGCGCCTATGATCGGCGGCGTCATAACCTCCGAGATACTTGAGCTGACTATCTATCCTGCGATTTATATGTTGTGGAAGGGGAGGAAGTTCAGGACTAAGACTTCAGCACTTCTCTGAGCAGATTCCGGTCAACCTCTTCTTCTATCCTGACTTTGCCTATTGACTCTGGCAGTATGAATCTTATCTTACCGTTTTTGACCTTCTTATCAAGCTCCATCGCGTTCATAAGGTCTGAGGCATTGATGTCATCCGGGATTGAAGTTGGAAGATTATATAATTCCGCAAGCTTTTTGACCCGCCCTGAATCGCTTTTCTTGAATATCCCCATTCTCACTGCGAGATCAGATACAACGCACATGCCGATTGCAATGGCTTCACCGTGCAGAAACCTTTTGTATTTCGTGACTGTTTCGATCGCATGACCGATAGTGTGCCCGAAATTCAATATAGCGCGTAAACCGCCTTCCCTTTCATCCTTTGAGACAACATCGGCCTTAATTTCGCATGAACGTTTTATAACATGTATGATGCTGTCTCCGAGGGAAAGGATATTCTCCCGATTGTTTTCAAGGTAATCAAAAAGTCCCCTGTCAGCTATCACCCCGTATTTGATTATCTCGGCCATCCCGGCCGAAAACTCTCCTTTGGGCAGTGTCCGTAATGTATCGATATCTATTAAAACAAGCGAAGGCTGATAAAACGTGCCTACCATGTTCTTGCCGAGCGGGTGATTCACTCCGGTCTTGCCGCCTACTGAACTGTCGACTTGTGAAAGGAGTGTGGTTGGGACCTGGACATATCTGATCCCTCTCATATAAGTAGACGCCACGAAACCTGTAATATCCCCGACAACGCCGCCGCCGACAGCTATAAGAAGGGAGCTCCTGTCAAACCTTGCCTTGAGGAGTTCCCCGTGAATGTGATACGTCCATGTGAAATCCTTGTATTCTTCTCCGTCAGGGATAAGGATGATCTCCGGCGTTATATTAACATCATTCAATGCCTTGAGGACCATGTCTTTATATAGGGGGAAAACCGTCTTGTTGCTGACGATTGCGACTTTGGAAGGCCGGAATTCTTTCAGCCTGAGTCCAAGTCTTTGCAGCGCCTTGCTTCCGATCACAATATTGTAGCTTCTCTCTTTCAGGTCGACTGTAACGACCGGCGAGTCAAGCCCCAGCCTCTCTACTATCTCCTGAGCAGCCTCTTCAGGCGTGATGTAATTGGTATCAACAGTAGCGTCAGCCTGAGCATAAAGCGGCAGCCTTTCCGTGAGAAGCCGGTTGATCTCCTGAAGCGGTTCTTCTACTTCCAGCAGCGGCCTTTTCCCCCCTTCGAGCATGACCCTTTTGAGGATGATCTTTGGGTCTGCCTTAAGCCAGATAATGCTTCCCCGCCTGCCAAGCCTTTCTACATTTTTTTTGTTCTTGATAACACCGCCGCCGGTTGCGACTACAATATTTTCCATCCGTGAAATTTTTTCAATTACTTCCATCTCCACCTTCCGAAAATAATCCTCACCTTTTTTCTTGAAGATGAGAGAGATCGGAATGCCCTCCCGCTCTTCGATCATGGTGTCGGAGTCGACAAACCGGTACCCGAGCTTTCTGCACAGCTCTTTACCGACAGAGGTCTTTCCTGTTCCCATGAATCCTGTGAGTACGATCTTCATGATTCAAACTCCGAATATCAGCGACAAATCAAAATATTTTTCACTTACGTTCACCAAATAAAACTACTGTTGGATCTTTGATAATTGTAATGTATTCCTTAAAATTCCCTTATCTGTTTCAGATAACCCGAATAGTTTCTCCTGATTTCTTCCATGCTGTCCCCTCCGAACTTATCCAGAAAGCAGTCGGCTATAACAAGTGCCGTGACCGCTTCTCCTATGACTGATGCTGCGGGGACCGCGCACGTGTCAGATCTTTCATAAGCGGCAAGGAACTTCTTCTTTGTATTTATATCTATTGATGAAAGAGGTGTCTTCAGCGTTGGAATGGGCTTCATGGCAGCCCTGATGATAATAGGCATCCCGTTGCTCATTCCCCCTTCAATGCCTCCGGCGTTATTGGTCTTCCGGTAAAAGGCGCCGGATGCAGGGCGCGCCGTTACCCTGCGATAATAAATCTCATCCATCACTTCTGAACCGAAACTTCCTGCCATTTCAAAGCCCAGTCCGATCTCCACCCCCTTGATCGCCTGGATACCCATAATCGCGTACGACAGTTTTGCCTCAAGTTTCCTGTCCCACTGGCTGTAACTGCCAAGTCCGGCTGGAACTCCAAGGACAGCAACTTCAAACACCCCACCGAGGGTGTCCCCTTTTATGATCGCGGTTTTGATTTTTGCTATCATTTTATCTTCAGTTTTTTCATCAGGGCATCTAACAAGAGACCTTTCGGCTTTTTTGAAGAGAGATTGAAGTGTTTTAAAGTCTGTGCTCTGTGTTCTCTGTTCAGTGTTTTGCTTTACTCCTCCGATCTCAGTTACATAACTTATTATCTGAATATCAAATTCAGAGAGAAACTTCTTTGCCACTGCTCCTGCTGCCACCCTGGCGGCAGTCTCCCTTGCGCTTGAACGTTCAAGCACATTTCTTAAATCCCTGTGATTGTATTTTAAGGCTCCGGACAGGTCTGCATGCCCGGGACGGGGGCGGGTAACTGGCATGGACCGGGGATCGGGGGGCGTGGGTTGGCTAAGTAAAGGCGTTTCCTGAATCGCCCCCGCTTCCGGATTCATAATAATTTCCCAGTTGGCCCAGTCCCTGTTCTCTATCAGAAGTGAAATTGGGGATCCGAGGGTCTTTCCATGACGGACTCCAGAGAGGATTTGCGCACAATCTGACTCTATTTTCATACGGCCTCCCCTGCCGAACCCCTTCTGCCTCCTTGTAAGGTCTTTGTTAATGTCGTCTGCGGACAGGGCAAGATTTGACGGGATGCCGTCTATAATGCAAGAAAGCGCCCTGCCGTGCGACTCACCGGCTGTTAGAAATTTCATTTTAGTCATGGCCGTTATTTATCTCTCTCCAAATCAGGTGTTAACTATGTTATTAAAATTGAAATGTAATGTAAAGCGGAATTATTCAGCGCCTTGCGATTCGCGGCAGTATATTTCTGAACTGGTTTAAGGTGTAACTTGAACTTGTATTTTGATCTTACATTGGCGCTTAAGGCGCTAATGTATATGTCAACTGTAAGATAAAAATAAGGGATCAGGTTTGTAACCTGATCCCTTATTTTTTAATGATGTAAGATGCAGTTTGATTTTGAGTGGCCCTATTCTGTTGTTGCTGTAACTTCAAACGTTGAAGATCCATATACGGCGCCCGAGCTGACCTGTACATCGGCACTGTATTCCAGACCTCCGTTGGCCAGAAATGTAATGAACAGAGTATAAGATCCGTTTTCGTCAGTAGTCACAGTCATTGGTGAATCCTGAGCAGGAGCACCCTGGTTTGGGTCACCGTCATAAAACTGGACGACATTAGATCCCGGAACTGCGAATGGATAAAAAATTGTTAAGTCCACATTTCTCAGAGGGATCCCCGCGGGGTCTTTGACAACTATATTAAACTGCTGAACAAATTCTGCAACAACTGTAGTGTCGTCACCTCCAGCATACGAAAGGGAAGACGGATTTATTGTTATGGTGGCCTCTGCCGGGGCTTCTTCACTTCCCCCTTCGGCGCCGCCCCCGCCTCCACAGCCGGTTATTATAAATAAAAGGCCGACCAATGCCAGGGAAATTATATATCTTCTTATCATTGCTCCTCCCATGCTACCTGTAAGTTTTAAAATATCTTCTCCTTGGTTATTACCGCCGATCTGCTATCTATTATTCAGACTGTAATAATCCATCTTTAATTTTCTCACAAAACTTAATGATTCTTTTCCAATATCATTATTTAGCTACAGCTCATAACTGAAAGTTCATGGCCTTTTCTAATCATTTAACAATCCTCGGCGTAATAAAAATCAGTATCTCAGTTGTCACATCTGTGTCCAGCTCTTTTTTGAAAAGCCATCCAAGGACAGGTATACTCCCAAGTCCGGGAACAGCGTTTTCATTGCTTGTAGCATTCTTTTTATAAATACCGCCAAGGGCCAATGTATCTCCGTCATTGATCAAGACTTGTGTTTCAACCTCATTTGTATCAATTGTAGGTACCTGACTGACACCAGACGTGCGTGAAAAATCCGCCTCATTTTTCTTGACCTCCAGTTTCATAAGAATGGTCCCTTCAGGAGTTATATGGGGAACAACTATGAGTTCCAGCGCGGCATCAACAAATTCAGTTTTGGTGCCTTCCTGTGAAATTGTTTCATAAGGTATTTTCTTGCCCTGCCGAATAACGGCCTTCTGGTTGTCCATAGTCACGATCCGCGGGCTTGATATGACTTTACCCTGACCAGTGCTTTCAGCAGCGGAAAGCTGTATATCCAGCGCCCTCAGGGCATTTGCGCTTATATAACCGATCCCTAATGTCCCTCCGGTTCCGGCGCCAATGGCTGCAGGCAGGTTGACGGCCAGAGGTTTGCCCGTGAAACCTCCAAGGCCCCCGGAGATGAGCCCGCCGCCGATCTGGGTCTGTGGAGTCGGTTTTACAACCGCCCCCCACTGAATGCCAAGCTCTTTTGAAATATTGTCCGTTACTTCAACTATCCTGGCGTTAATGCTAACCTGTGGGGTCGGGTTATCTAGCACGGCTATAATTTTTTCGTAATCATCATGCTTCTGATCAACGTCTCTTATAATAAGAGAGGTAGTTCTTTCATCTACACTGATGAAGCCCCTGTTCGTAAGTATCTTGGCGTCTTTGATGGTCTGCATCATGGCCTTAACATCAGCGTAATTGATCGGATAAACCCTGGTCACAAGGTTTCCGGATTTTTCCTGTGACTCTTTGACCCGCGCAATTTCCTCTTCTTCCTTTGAAAGTATCGAGGTCGGGGCAATCCGGATGATATTGGCTTCTATCGATTTTGAAAGCCCGTAATTCCGGAGTATTATATCAAGGGCCTGGTCCCAAGGAACATCTGTCAGCTTCATTGAAAATTTACCCTTTACGTCCGGGCTGACGACAACATTATAGCCGCTTATATCGGCAATTAGCCTGAATACGTGCGTGAGGTCGACATCCTGAAAATCTATAGATATCATTTCTCCCGTATATTTTTTCTGGGGGACGGTTTCTTCGGGGATATTAGCTGTTTCGGGGAGATCTTCTCCTTCAACATCTCCTTCTTCAATCCCGGCTTCTGCCCCCCTATCAGGGCCATCAAAGGCAAGCGTCAGGGTATTGTCCTTATAAATGGGTTCAATATCAGCAGGGACGGTAAGGGCGATGTCGAACCTTGCAATGTCCGGCGCGCTTTCGTCTTTAACAGGCGTTATATCAAGGACCCCTGCACTGTCAACTACAATCTTGTCTGTGAATTTGCCCAAAACCGTGTCCTTCAGGTCCAAGGTAATATGATAGGGGTCTGATTTTTTATATATTGTATATGTAAAGGGAGAGGTGGCTTTTATTTCAATTTCAGTCTTGCCGTCATTGAGGTTCACAGCAATGTCGATAATCTCTGACTTAAGCGGCGGGTCTTCTGCCTGAGCTCTGACAGACACAAGGCCGCATATTGATAACAAGGCAACTATAAATAAAAAAGGTTTTTTATGTAACATCATTCCACCTCTCCTTTATGGAACTCAAGTATTATTTGTCTTGGTTTTAATTCTCCCTTATAATCGCTGGTATATTCTGTGATGATTATTTTATCTATTGCGATATCCTGCACCTTCCCTTTGTACAAACCTATGGAAGTCCCTTTATGGACAGTAAAAGACCGGTTATCAGGCGTGGTCAGAAGCGCGAAATACTGACCGCCTTTTTGGGCAATGGCTGCCAGGGTAAAGTCGCTTATATCATAACTTGCAAGAGTGCCGGCCCTTGTGCCTTCAATTTTCAGCGCCTTTTTCTTGGGCACAATAAGCGGGATAAACGGATCCCTCCGGTCTCTCTGCTGATAAACATATCCCTCCTGTTCAGGCGCTTCTTCGGCAACTGCCTCAGGCTGGGCGGCTACAGGCTGGCTGCCGGTGTTTACAGTTCCCTGTTTTTGAGGTGTCCGGGCTGGTGGTGCAGAGGGTTTGTCTTTGCAACCATAAAAAGAAAGAACTAAAATAATCAATGCGCAGAATAAGACTATGGTAGACATCATAGGACTTGTTGATCGTTTATAGTCTATTCTTTTTTCTATCCAGCAGTTCATTTTTTATCCACCTGGGTTTCCGTTTTATCCACCTTGTTTCCAGGCTCCTCCTGGACTACTGACGCAAACGTACGTGCAGTGAAGTCTGCGCCGATCATACCGCGGCCTTCCTGCCCTTTCACTTCCTTCACTTTCAAAGACATATCTGAAATATTGACGAGCCGGGGTAGTCTGCTTATCTGGCTTAGGAAATCTCCGAGACGGTGATATTCCACCAAAACCTCCACCTTGACAGGAATCTCTATGTAAAGTCCCGATGGATCGGTCTTTCTCGCCTCAGGTTTCCAGAGAAGTATCTGCAGTCCTGATGTGAGACCCAGATCGGATATTTGCTTTAGCAGCACTGAAACTTCCTTTTCTTCAGGAAGCTGTTCTTTCAGCTTCGCAAGTTTTTGTTTGAGTAACGTATTTTCAACTATAAGGGCATCAAGTTTGCGGACCTGCTCCTCATTCACGGCAATTTGTTTGTCCATTTGGGCAATTTTTTCATTGAGACCTCTAATTTCCTTGCTCTTTGGAGAGTAAATGAAAAAGAAGAAAAGGACAATCAGAATCATGGAAGGTACTGCCGTGATTATAAGCTGTACACGCGGCGGCAGGGTCTTTAATTTATTGAAATTTATGTTGATGTCTATTGCCATGAAAAAATCACACCGTAATTTTAAATGTCAGATTAAATTTGTATATTGAAAAACCTTCCATCTCTGTCTGTCGTGATTCAACGAGCATTACCTCTGTAAAATATTTGGAAGCCTTAAGGTTCTGCACATAAGTGACAAGATCGGAGTTCGTGAATGCGAATCCCTCGATGCTAACCACACCGCCTTTGTCTTTTAAGCCGGTAAGCCATACGCCTTTTGGAAGCATCTCGCTGACTTCATCCAGGAGCCTCAGAGGCACGATCTGGTTGTTTTTCAATGTTTCAATAATACGGGTTTTCTCCCTGTATGCCTTATTGTCTATTTCGTAATTTTTGACCTCTTCCAGTGCGGCCTGTAATTTCTTCAGTTTCTGCTCTTTTGTAGAAATCTCAGACTGCTTCGAAGAAACCTGATTGTTCAGGTAAAAAGTGCCTGCTATAATAGCTGTGATTACCACGAAGATAGCTGCAGTCCCATAAATAAATGCAGGAGGTAATGCGAACGCCTTTTTTTTCTTGGATGGAAGGAGGTTTATTCTTATCATTTGTCTCCTACCCTTCTCATGGCCAGGCCCACAGCAACCGATACAAGGGGCGAAACCTTCTTCAGGTATTCCTGATCGAAAGATTCAGGAACGGTAATATTTTTAAAAGGTTCTGCGATAGTGACCGGGACCCCGACCCTCTCCGATAATGCCTGGGCAAACCCCTTTGTCAAGGCCACCCCCCCGCTAAGAATAATTTGGTCAATGTTTTCGTAATTTGTAGTGTCCCTGAAGTAGTCGAAGGAGCGTGAAACTTCAGTGATGATATCTTCAAATGCCGAATTTAAAACAGCCGTTATATCTTCAGGAGAAACGCCCTCTACGGTTTCTTCCTGTTTTAGCTTTTCAGCATTCGCGTATGAAATAGTAAATTCTCTTTGTAATGCTTCTGTCAGCAGATTTCCTCCAACCGAACTGTCCCGCGTAAAAACCGATATGCCGCCTTTCAGAATATTGATGTTAATCATGCTGGCGCCAATATTAACCAGCGCAATGTTTTCGCCTTCCTTGATCTCATAATTAAGTTCAAACATATTTTCCAGGGCGAAGGCATCGACATCGACAATGACCGGATTAAGCCCTGCATCCTTTATAACTGTGACGTATTCGCTTATCTTGTCTTTTTTTACGGCAACGATAAGGACATCCATCATGTTCTCTTCTTCTGCGGGACCGAGTATCTGGAAGTCAAGGCTTACATCTTCGATATCAAAAGGGATATATTGTTCGGCTTCAAATCTTATCTGCTCTTCCAGTTCTTCTTCAGTCATCTGAGGAAGCGACACTCTTTTTATGATTACTGAAGAATGCCCGGACACAGACAGGGTAACGTCCTTTGCCTTTATCCCGGTATTTAAAACAAGTTCTTTTATTGCCTCAACAACACGGGTGGAATCCAGGATGGATCCGTCTACGATGAGTTCCGGCTGAAGCGGCGTGACCCCAAGCCGTTCCAGCCGGTGACTGCCCTTGCTTTCTTTGAGCTGAACGACCTTTATATGCTTGGATCCGATGTCTATGCCGATTATGTCTTTTGCACCGAACAACATTAAAATTAATACCTTCCTAACACAATAGAGAAGAGACTCTTATGAGGGGTTCTTTAAACCCCGGAACGGTCTCTGGGATTAACGTCATTTTCTTATGCAAGAAATTTATTAATAATACCATTATTTTCTGAATGATGTTCTAATAAAGTAATTGTATATTATTAAGCAATATTTAATTACCAAAAACACATATGCCTTTCTGAGACATGATAGATAAAGCAATTTATTTGCCTGAAAATATACATGGTTGATATTTTACTTACTGCTGCAATAAAATCAAGCAGTTATCTTCCTGGTCAGGTAATTATTCTTTCTACTTATTTAGTGTATGTGTTTATTTGTCTATTTACTGTGTTAGGAATCACACACACCGGGACAAATCTTTGACGCCTGATTCTTTCCGGGACAAAGACATTAATCAAGGCAACTAAGAGTGGATAATTACATGTCTTATGCTTTTCCCAAATGCGGGTTTCTTACCGCCTTTGGGCAAGCCCGGCCGCCAGATTTTATGGTTAACGAACATGTTTGCAAATTCAATGATATGCCGGATGAATATAAACTGAGCGTCTTGTGAATTTTCACCATCTTGGCTATAATGTTTATCCGTTTGTGAATGTAAAGAGAGGTAAAAAAATGCGAAAGAAAATAACTGTTATCGGAGCAGGGAATGTTGGCGCTACTACTGCGCAGTTAATTGCAAAAGACGGGCTTGCCGATGTAGTGCTTTATGACATTATAGAGGGGGTTCCCCAGGGCAAGGCGCTGGATATTGCAGAGGCCTGCCCTCTTTGGGATTCTTCCGTCTTTGTTAAAGGTACAAACAGTTATGAGGATACAGGGGATTCTGATATTGTTGTGATAACAGCGGGTTTCCCGAGGAAGCCAAACATGTCACGGGATGACCTGCTTCACGCCAACGCCGGTGTTGTAAAGTCGGCATCTGATGCGATTGCAAAGACTTCACCGAATGCCATTATTATTGTTGTAACCAACCCTATGGACGCAATGGCCCAGCTTGCATGGAAGACAACCGAGTTTTCCTGCAGGCGCGTCATGGGGATGGGGGGGATACTTGATTCATCAAGGTTCAGGACATTTCTTGCTTGGGAATTAAATGTATCTCCCGAAGACATAGAGACAATCATACTTGGCGGGCATGGAGACCAGATGGTGCCGATTCCGAGGTTTACCACTGTAAAGGGGATCCCGGTAACAGAACTTCTTAAGAAAAGCACCATTGATGCATTACTCAAGCGGACAAGCAGCGGGGGTGCCGAAATTGTGGGACTGCTCAAGACTGGAAGTGCATATTATGCTCCGGCCGCAGCAGTGTTACAGATGGTCAAGTCAATCATCAATGATGAAAAGAGGCTGCTCCCATGCGCTGTATATCTGAACGGTGAGTACGGGATAAAGGACCTCTATGTCGGCGTACCGGTGATTCTTGGAAAAGACGGGGTTGAGAGGGTAATAGAGATAAAGCTTATTAAAGAAGAGAAGGCCCTGTTTAAAGAATCATGCGCATCTGTAAAAAAGCTTATTAAGAAACTTGCAATATAATAAATGTATTTATATGGAGGAGGAGAAATTTAATGGACAGTATAGAACACGAACAAACACTCGTTCTTATTAAACCGGATGCGCTAAAAAATTCGTTGACAGGTTATGTGCTTTCCCAGCTGTCCGAATTTCATACGGGTCTGCGTTTTGCGGCAACCAAGATTGTCCATGTCAGTAAAATGCTAGCTGATGAACACTATGCTGAGCACCGGGGCAAGGTGTTTTTCCCTGCGCTAATAGAATATATCAGGGGGATGCTCCATTATCCCGATGAGCCGTGGAAACACAGAGTCATCGCCATTGTCTATCAGGGCACGGGCGCCGTACAAAAAATACGGGACATTGCCGGGCCGACGAATCCGCACATTGCCCGGGAGAAAAGACCCGGTTGTATCCGCGCATTGGGGACCGTGGTTCCTCTTAAAGACGCTGAGGGAAAAGTAGTCGGTGAGCGCATGGACAACCTTATTCATGCCTCTGCCACCGTAGATGAAGCGGAACGGGAGATCAAGCTCTGGTTTAAACCCAATGATATCCCGCCATCCATGCAGGCGTATCCTACCGAGGCCTGTGAGGATTATTTCTATATAAAGGATAATAAGCTTAGCATGCAACATGAGGCAGGAAGCATTTGCTTTTTCGCGCCGGGCAAAATCGGATGGAAGTCTGATCTTGAAACGCTGCGACTCCTGAGCAAAGGGATGACAGCACCATACTCTCTTGAAGCAGTGGTCGCCAAATACCTCATCAACGAGAGGGAGAAAAACTCTTAGCCCTCTCTTCTTGCAATTAAGGTGAGAGGGACTACTTTTTTATATGTGAACGCATATTAATCAGCCACCCAGTCGAAGAAGAGCCCAATTAAAAGTGAAAGATCAACCCATATAGAAAATCTTCTCTTAGTGTTTATTGTGTAGGGAGTACCATACATATTGAAGACAGTATCTGTAGACATTTCCCTTACTGCATAATTAATTCCCCTTAAGTTCAATTGGTTAACACGTTGTTACCATCTCGGCATCTATTTTGCGTTCAGTTGCGGGAAATGTACAAATTAGATTGAT
This sequence comes from Thermodesulfovibrionia bacterium, assembly GCA_020053105.1. Lineage (GTDB taxonomy): Bacteria > Nitrospirota > Thermodesulfovibrionia > UBA6902 > UBA6902 > UBA6902. The sequence goes on along the minus strand of JAGVNU010000093.1, from coordinate 2,777 downwards.
TATCAATTAATCAACATTAAAAAAAGTGACTATAATCACTTATAGCTAAATAATAAATCCTTATATTAAGAATATGTTAAATCAGATCTGCGTTAACTAATTCAATGAAAAGAGTAATCCAACGGGCCTAGTATGAAATTTAAATTAACTTTTACCTTAATAATATCAATCGTTCTGACACTTGGCTGCGGTATCGGTTTCGCCCAGTTTATCTCCCCTGGGAAATTAACAAATTCTCACAACTCACTGTCCGGCATAGCAAAATGCGTCACGTGCCACTCATTAGGCAAGGGGATCCCTGATTCTGCCTGCAAGTCGTGCCACGAGAAGCTAATGGCAAGAGTCAAAAAAAAGAAGGGCTTTCACGCAACGGTTACCGGGAACTGTATCGATTGCCATACTGAGCATAAGGGTGAAGGCTTTAATATCATGCCCATAGACAACAACAAATTTGATCATGCGTTGACAGGCTTTACACTTGAAGAGAAACACAAAATTTTGTGCAGCAACTGCCATAAAAAGGAGAAGACCTACATGGGGCTGACAACAGATTGTCTTCACTGTCATGCCGATGTGCATCAGAAGACCCTGCCGGAATGCCTCAAATGCCACAGCTTCAAGGGGTGGAAGAGCATGCAGTTTAATCATGACGGGTTTTCAAAGTTCAAATTGACAGGCAAACATACAGAAGTCAAGTGCGAAAGCTGTCATCCGGCACAGCTGATGGAAAGAAAAAGCGTAAAGGCAGAAAAGTTCAATAAGGTCCTCAAATTTAAGCCGCTGAAATATGATGGCTGCGATAGCTGCCACAAAAGTATTCATAAAGAAAATATGAAGGAGAAGGTTTGCCGCTCATGTCATAGCACGCAGGGTTGGAAGGAGCATGCCTTTGATCACGCTGATCCCCGGCTGAGCGATTTTAAACTTGAGGGGAGCCATGCGAAGGTCTCATGCGACCTTTGTCACCCTGTAGAAAAGACCATTGTAAAGATAAACGGCAAACAGGTTGAAAAGTCAGTTAAAAAACTTAAACCCATTCAACATGCACTTTGTAATGACTGTCATAACGATATTCATCAGGGACAGTTCAAAGACAGGAAATGCGATTCATGCCACACAGTTCAGAAGAAATGGGAAGATATTACATTCCAACATAACGCTGCTGAATATAAAGGATTCAAGCTTGAGGGTAAGCATAAAGAAGTTTCATGCGAAAAATGTCATCAAAAGAGCGAGATTAAGTTTAAAGAGTTCAATAAAAATAAAACAGCAGCCGCTGGCAAATTCAAACAACTTAAATCCGAAAAATGTAGCGACTGCCACAATGACTTTCACAAGGATCTCAAGGACAAAGCCTGTGAAAGCTGTCACAGCACAGAGGGCTGGAAGGAGCAGACCTTTGATCACGCTGATCCCCGGCTGAGCGATTTTAAACTTGAGGGGAGCCATGCGAAGGTCTCATGCGACCTTTGTCACCCCGTAGAAAAGACCATTGTAAAGATAAACGGGGAGCAGGTTGAAAAGTCAGTAAAAAAACTTAAACCCATTCAACACAAACTTTGTAATGACTGTCATTACGACATTCATCAGGGACAGTTCAAGGACAGGAAATGCGATTCATGCCATACAGTTCAGGAGAAGTGGAAAAATATTACATTCAAACATGAAGCCGGCGAATATAAAGGATTCAAGCTTGAGGGTAAGCATAAAGAAGTTTCATGCGAAAAATGTCATCAAAAGAGTGAGACAGCATTTACAGAGTTCAGTAAAAATAAAACAGCAGCCATTGGGAAATTAAAGCCCGTCAAATACGAAAAATGTAATGACTGTCACTACGACATTCATCAGGGACAGTTCAAAGATAAGAAATGCGGTTCATGCCACACAGTTCAGGAGCAGTGGAAAAACGTCACATTCAAGCACGAAGCAAAAGAATACAAAGGCTTTAAGCTTGAAGGAAAACATGTAAATGTTGTCTGCGAAAAATGTCATGCAAAAAGTGAAATCAAGTTTGCGGAATTTGGCAATCTGAAACAGTTGTCTGCAGGGCGATTCAAGCCTATCGAATACACGAAATGCATGTCCTGTCATGAGGACAAGCATAACGGAAAATTTGAGAAGGCCTGCGAGAAGTGCCATATACCCGACGGTTGGGAGCCGAGGAAATTTCTTCATGATCCCCTGACATCAGAGCTTCAGGGAGTACATAACACATTAAGCTGCGGGGAATGTCATAAGCAATCAAAGAGCTATAAAGGATTAGATTCAGATTGTACAAGTTGTCATAAGGATATTCATTTCAACCAGTTTGGAAGGTTCTGCGGAGACTGTCACAGACAGCAGACATGGATTCCTCCGGATTTCAAGCACACTAGTGTCGGGTTCAGGCTTGTGGGCGGCCACAGAAAAGCAGATTGCACGGACTGTCATAGAAACAGGGATTACAGAAATACCCCCACTGATTGTTTTGTATGTCACCAGCAGGATTATCAGTCGGCCCCTAATCACGTAACATCCGCATACTCTCATGATTGTATGGAATGCCACCAGATATCAGGCGCGTGGCAACAGGCGTCATTTGATCACGTATCGTTTTCTTTTCAGGGAGCGCATGCCTCTCTAAGGGGAGATTGTTCAATATGTCATATTTCTGCCGGAGCGATATTGTTTGGCACTACAGACAGTGACTGCAACAACTGTCATGCAACAGCCGGGGTGGCGACAACAAAGTACGAAGGAGTGACATCACCGTCACACGTAACGAACAGTTTCAGCAG
>JAGVNU010000080.1 GCA_020053105.1 Thermodesulfovibrionia bacterium | reverse complement strand
ATTGATAAAGAAGAAATAGCAAATCGTATTCAAAGGGCAATCAACCATAAGATGCACTGGACCTCAGTGCTGGATGAAGTTATCGGGGAATACACAGAAGAAAAAGTGCTGGAATTGCAGAATCTCATTAGGAAAGGGCATTAAAGACTGTATCTCATCCAGTTGCAATAGCATCCTGAGTGTCAGCAGGTGTTTTCGGTATCTCGCTTTGTCGTAAACTTCAATTAAGTATGCTCCTGATGATCAGCCATGATTAAATCTGATTGAAACGTTATATAGCAGCCCATTCTTGAAGCTCTTCTTATTTGCTTCAGAAGTACCCCTTCCGTCCGCAGAAGTAATACTTATTTGAAAGCAATAAAAATTACAAACTGTGAGGTGTCAATGTCCGATATAACCATCGTAACAATCAGGGAATTGTCAAAGATATTAAAAGTCAAAGAAAAGACTCTATATCAATGGGCGGAATTGGGTCAGATTCCCTGTATCAAACTCAACGGATGTCTGAGATTTGATATGAATGAGATTTGTCTTTGGATTAAGTCCTGTAAAAAAGAAGCCTCTGCGGGTTATAATCCCTTTACTCAAGTAAGACGCCCCAGGAGTGGAGGTGATAAGGAACATGGGGCTTTACCGAAGAGGTAAGACTTACTGGATCAGTGTTCAATATCAGGGTAAGAGGATTTATGTATCCCTCAAAACCGATAACAGGAGGCTTGCTGAGAAGCTTCATGCAAAAGTCCTGACGGACATGGTCGAGGGCAGATACTTTGAGAAGGTTAAATCCAGGGAAGTAACTTTCAGGGAAATGGTTGACAAGTACATGAAGAAATATCAGAAGTCACGCGACATAACCTCACTGAGCAGCCTTATGCCGGTGTTTGGCATCCTGACTCTTGCGGAAATTACGACTGAAAAGATTTCTGACTACATTGATGACCGCCTTGAGAAGGTCAAGCCTGCTACGGTTTATCAGGAGTTTGCCTTGATGAGGCGCATGTTTAATGTGGCACGAAGAGAATGGAAGTGGGTCCGGGACAACCCGGCGGCTGATCTCTCTTTTACTGTTGGAAACAGGAACGCTCGTGACCGATGGCTGACTTATCAGGAGGAAGACGCTCTACTCATGAGTGCGAGCCCTCAGTGGGTTGGGCAGGTTATTCTTTTCGCTTTGCATACGGGTATGAGGCGCGGAGAGATATTGTCGCTGAAATGGAGCAGCGTTGATCTTAGAAGAAAACTTATGACGGTTGAGAAATCCAAGAACGGCAATAAAAGAACGATCCCGATGTCAGAGACCATGTTTAACATGCTAAGAGGTGTGAACGTTAATGATATCTCAAACTTCGTGTTTCCTCACAGCGTCGGAGCACTTAAAGACGCTTTTCCAAGGGCAAGAGACAGGGCTAAGCTCATAGACTTCAAGTTCCATGATCTTCGCCACACGTTCGCAACAAGGCTTGTCCAAAACGGTGTTGACCTCTATAAAGTTAAGGAACTGCTCGGCCACAAGACCATAGCGATGACAATGAGGTATGCGCATCATTACCCTGAAAGCCTGCGTTCAAGCATTGAGATTTTGGATAAGTGTGACAAAAGTGTTACAATTAATGGATCTGGCGATGAAGCTGGTTTGAAAAACGTAAAAAAAACGTTTAAAATCATGCATGGGAGCGTATAAGGTTCTGGTGTCCTTCCCGGACTTCAAATCCGGTGTTGCTTGCCACAAGTGAGCAGGGTGGGTTCGATTCCCACACGCTCCCGCCATTGATTTCTTTTAAATCAACGGGTTAGGTGCTAATAGGTGCCCGAAAAACAGTCAGTAAACAGTCAGTAACCTTACGTATCTGAGTTTGTCAGAAAAAGAATTTCATAATGAATTTTAGGCGGGAGATTTACGTAGTGTTTTTCTCAATCAAAGGGCGGCCCAATTCTCTTTCGGGAGATCACATACTCAGAAGACATAACAGATGTCGTCCACGGAATTGCATCCATATGAAATAAGAGTGATCAAGCGAAGTGATTCAATCAATGCAAAGTGGACTTCCCCTACACTCCTCGGTGCTCTCAGTGCAGAGCGGATTGCTCTAAAGGCTGAAGATAAAAATACTCTGCACATAGAATTTAATCCTCAGGGATACGGCAAAGGCATCCTTCAGATAGTAAAGGAGTTCCTCGGTTTCATGGACGCCAGGCACGGTATCTATTATGGAGCCACAAAGTGTTTTGCTGGCGATTATTATGTGTTCCGGCAGCCGTTCGACGGGGCAACCATGCTTTCCGGGGTTAAAACGTCCTTCGTATGGGAAGATGATAAAGCCGAAAACATTGTAGTTATAAACAGCAAGGGCGAAGAGGTCTTTAAATAAGCGGTAAAGGGGACAACTGTCATCAAGTTTACTCCTGAAGAAATAGGCATGAGACCTTCCGAAGTTTATTCATGGAGCGTTGATGGGGCAGCAGGAGGGAAGGTAAGGCTGTTAAGCGATGATTTGTCCCGTAAGGTCAATGCCGATCTCGCGGAAATAGAGAGGGAGAAGACCGGCGATACGGAGGAGAAGATAAAGAAAGCAGCGTATTTCCAGATTGTCAGTGATTCATCCCGGCAGGACATTGACCGGTACTGGCTCAGTTGTGACATGCTGAATGAATTGGGCGATGGGTCGAACTTTGAATAAAAATTATGGGGCTGTGATTGAAGAGATCAGGAGAAATTGCTATAGACATAAAGAGGGCACATAGATGATTGGGGAGGGAAATTGAACTCATTGCAGATAATTCTCAGATCAATGATCATGGTTATTGTTCTTTTTTATCCAATTGAGTTAATGGCATCTGCAGAGCCTGCGCCTTTTCTTATGTACCAGAGTTGGCATGCTCAACCAGTGACGTCTTTGGCCTTTTCGCCGGACGAAGAGCTTCTTGCGACAGCATCTCTTGATAAAACCGTTCGGGTATGGCACATGAAAACCGGCCGATTGCTCAGAATATTCTCTGAACACAGAGCGTCAGTGGACAGTGTTGCCTTTTCTCCTAATGGACAAATTATTGCATCCGGAGAATACGGTAAAATTCTGATCTGGAATTATGAAAGCGGGATTATTATTGCGACTCTTGAGGCTCAATATAGTTTAGGCTCTATTGAATTTTCACCTAATGGAGAGTATGTCGCGGCAAATTTTGGCGGCTGGACTGACGCTATCTCAATATTTGGGAAACCAGGACTTGGAAGCTTGTAAAAACAATAAAGAAAGACGATGGAATTCATGCATTCAAATTTTCGCGGGACGTCAAACGACTTTTCCTGGCAACAGAATTGAGCTTGACGGAAAAAGGTAATCGGCAAAAAATTAACATTAACGTATCATCATGGAAGGTCGGTCGCTGGCAGCAGGAAAGAGAATTCATTTCACAGCACATAAAAAATGACTTTGTAGGTGGGAAAGGTTATCTGAGCGATGTAGCATTGGCAACCAATGAGATGTTAGTGGCTGTCTGTCTCTTGACGACGATCAATGGTGGATCTCTGGAGAAGAGCCAAGTCGAAGCCTTAATCAGCAGTTACGATTATTCCATGAATGCATCACGAAAAGTGAAAAAACGTCTTGCCACCAATGCAATTGGGGCATCAATAAATGTTTTCGAATTGTTTGCCGGCAATTCCGGTTTATGCCTATCTGTAATTGATGCTACGCTGCATATAGCGGATCTTCGATCTTCGGGTAATATTATTAATCGGGGACTCCATGAGTAAAGGATTATTAAGTAGAAGAGGTAACATCATTTATGTTAATAAAATGTCTATCGCCGTTTTTAATCCTGAATCGGCAAAGAAAGAATATGAGTTTTATATGGGCTCCCCGTATTCGGATCATAAGCCCCGTGAATTGGTTAATTTTTTCGGCAGCAAAGGACAGTTCACTGCAGACGGTCTCTACGTCATGTGGGGCGGCATGTTCTGGGATTTGTTAGGGAATGGGAATTCATTCTTCAGCGATTTGGGAACTCTCTATGCTCTTTCACCCGGCGGCCGGTACCTCCTTACGGGAAGAAAGAAGTGGAGTGATAACATTGACCACTGGGATGTAATTAAAAAGAAAAAAATACACGAAATGCCGTCTGATAAGTTCCACGTTAACTTCCCGTATCTGTGGTTTTCTCCTAACGATGAATATCGGGTTGTTCACTCACAGGACGGCCTCCAGGGAAAAATGCAAATCAGGACTATCAATGAGGAGGTGCTAAATTTGGGCGATCCATCTTTATTTTTACTCAATGTTGCATTCAGCAGTGACTCCGAGTTTTTTGTGACTGCTGGCGGCGACTTTATGGGACAGTACAGAGAAAGACCAAATGCCCATCTTTGCTTATGGAAGAGGGACGGCAAGATCATTCATGATTTGAAGGGGCACAACCAGATTGTGACTGTTGCGGCGTTGTCTGCTGATGGGAAACAGATAGCTTCTGCCCACGGCGATCAGCTTGACTCTACCGTAATCATGTGGGATGCCGGGTCAGGGAGAGAACGCTACAGATTGAAACCGGGCAAAGGAACGCCCACTGTACTCGCTTTTTCTCCCGACGGGAACACACTTCTTACCGGTAACGAGTTTGGCCGGATAATTTTATATGATGTTTCTACTGCAAATCAAAAAATGGAGCTTATAGCCCACCACGGTAATGTATCATCCGCTTCTTTTTCGCCCGATGGCCGCTTTATATTGACAACTGCCGACACAGAATCTGCATATGTCTGGAGTGCTGCGGCGGGCAAATGGCTCTGTAAGCTGAGCCGCTTCTATGATGACGGCTGGACGTGGCTCGTCTTGAGCCCTGACGGCCGTTTCGATACAAACAACCTTGAAGAGATAAAAGGCATTCACTGGATTATGCCGGATGATCCTCTGAGGCCGCTTCCGCTTGAAATTTTCATGCGGGACTATTACGAACCCCGGCTCCTTCCCCGTATCCTCGACGGAGAGGAATTCAGACCGATCCGGGCTCTTCAGGATTTGAACCGCGTTCAGCCGGAAGTTAAGATCACTAGGATTGAAGCGCAGAAAAATGCTCCTGATAAAGTTTCCGTAACTGTTGAAGTCTCAAAGGCAAAAGGCGAATTCCTTCAAGAAGACAAGAAAGTTACTCTCGAAACAGGGGTCTATGATCTCCGGCTTTTCAGAGACGGTCAACTTGTGAGCTATGAGCCTCAGAAGGGAGGGGGTATCGCTGTCCCAAACATTTAACCACGCCTCAAAGATATACCATCGACTTTTATTTCAAGGGAGAGCGTATCCGGAGAGGGACTACTCTTGATGGTAAGACCCTTCAAACCTTTGCTGATGCTCATGCCTTATTGAAACAGGCTGAGACTGAAAAAGAAACCAGAAAATTTGACCCGAGCAAATGGAAGTCCAAAGACCGCCTGGAGTTTTCTTTCTCTTATTTAATACACAAATGGTATGAAGAAAAGAGGCAGTTAATGGACCGTGGCTTACGCGCTCCGGGTTATGTACCTAAGCTGATGACATATATCAGTAATTATTATGAGCCCTATTTTGGAAGCCAGGATGTGCGGGAAATATTCAATTGCCGGGATTTCTTCAACAAGTTGCCGGCAATGAAGATCAGGAAAAAGGATGAACCGATGGCATTAAAGTATCAAAAAAATATACTCGATGCATTAACTGGGTTTTTCAATTACCTGAAAGAGGAAAGAGTCATTTACGAAACGCCGGTCATGCCGAAAATACAAATCCCGGAATATGAGCCTCAGATAACAAGCCGGGAAGTTCAGGAGGAAATTCTGAATTGTATTGATCTGGCGCACCGGCCTATATTCACTTTTCTATTTTATCAGGGCTGCAGACCCGGGGAAGCATGCGCGCTGCAAGGAGATTGCATCACTGATGATGTTGTCACTTACAAGAGGACATTTTCTGCAAGAAAGCTGGTTGAAAGGACAAAGACAAAGCAGGTGCGTCACAACCTTATCTTTCCGGAACCAATGAAATTATTACCAAAACATATTTTTGCTAAGCAGTATGTCTTCACTCACGGGAAGACCACGAAGCGTCCTTACTCAAATGATTTTCTTAACGATATATTTAGAAGGGCGCTAAAGAAATTCAATGAAAAGCATGATTCCAATATAAATATCACTCTCTACGAAGCTACGAAACACAGTTTTGGTACGCAATTGATAAATCAGGGAGTTCCCGAACATCTGCTTCAGAAATGGTTTGGACATACCAAATCTGAAATGACCGCAAAATATGCGAAACTGAAAGTGGTGGAAGCTTTCCGGAATCTCCAGCACATTACAGAAATACATAAGAAAATCAGCCAGGATAGTTAAATCAAAATTTCTTCATGATTCATAATAGTAGCTTAAGTTACTGTAATGATGGTTACGATATCGGCCAATAATGATATCGTTACAACAGCTTGCTTTCAATAAATAATTATAGTATACTCGAAATTATCATAAGATTATTTCGAGAGGTATATTGATTTGGATGAAAGGCTTTTCTATAGCAACAATAGCTGGAGGGGCGGCGCTTTTGCTTTACCCCCTGACATTGTAAACCGTGATATCCATGACAAGGCTTTAACGTTTATCAGGGAAAAGGAGATACTTACATTCCTTGGGTTAAGACAAACAGGGAAAAGCACTCTTGCATTTCAGCTTATTCACGACCTGCTTAAACAGGGCATCAAGCCGGAGAGGATTTTCTACTTTAACTTTGATGACCTTTCACTCAGACAGGAACTCTCCGCATCTTTTGGCAGTTTCCTGAAGATAGTGGAAAGATTCCTCGGGGAAGAGGTTCAAGAGCAGAAAACACGCATATATATCTTTATCGATGAAGTTCAGAAACTTCCTGGTTTTATCGAATACATAAAGTCTTTGTATGACCTGAGGCTCCCGGTGAAATGGGTACTTACCGGATCGTCATCTCTTAAACTGAAGGTCCAAATAAAAGAAAGCCTCGCCGGAAGGGTTCTGTCCCTGTCCGTTCTTCCTTTTTCAGAGGTTGAAACATTCAAGGGATACGGATTTGATCCCCCAGATAAAAAAAATATATGGCGGTTTATATTCGGAGAAACAACGCCTGACAAAAAGGCCTTAAAAAAATATCAGGCCGGAATAATGCCCTTCAAACAGAGGATTCAGAAACTCTTTGAAGAATATATGGTCTATGGCGGACTTCCTGCAGTCTCTCTAAGTAATGATACGGAGAGAAAACAGATACTCCTTAAAAGCTACAGGGATACATACCTTGAACAGGACATCAGGAATCTTGTAAAGGAAGACAAGCTATGGGTTTACCAGAAGGTTATGGAACTGCTGGCATCAAGAATAGGAGACCTTCTCAATTATTCCAATATCGCTTCCAGCCTGGAAGTAACGGTAGATACAGTAAAGAGATATTCCATGCTCCTAGAAAAGACATTCATTATTAACAATCTGACAACATATTCAAGAAATGTAAGGAGCGAAATCCTTAAGACTCCGAAAGTGTATTTTACAGACCTTGGCATAAGAAACAGCCTGCTTGGTTTAAACAGTATATCTCAGATAGAAAAACTCGGGCAATATGGCATTATTTTCGAAAATGCAATTGTAGAGAAATTGAATACGATTATGCCTCCCATGGAACTTGAAGCACGCCTTCACTACTGGCGGACCAAGACAAAAGAAGAAGTTGATATCGTTGTATACACCCCAGAGCGTCTCTTACCGATAGAAATAAAAAGCGACAAGAAGATACAGACTAAACATCTAAAAGGTCTCAGAAGTTTTTTTGAAAAAGAAAAAGAAAAAGTCGGTGTGCTCGTTGGAAGATTTGAGGATGCCGATATATTGAAGGATGAGAAAAGCCGGATTTATATGTTGCCGTACTGGATGATTTGAGGCGAATAAATCGTGACTGTAAAATTTCTTTCTATTAAAGAAAGGACTGCATTAGTTTTCAGCAGAGCAAAGAATATTCCTTTTTAATAAAATTTGGCATGATCTCGAAGACTACACTGAAAAAAATATAGCAACTAAAATCAGAGGTTATTTTTCAACCAACTTATCACCATGTCCCAATTGGTTGGGATAATTGTATTGATTTTAGATGTGTCTAATTGTTCAAATAATGAGCAAGATGTTCTATTTTTGAGCTTCAATACTCTCTTCTTGTTTTCTAATTTGTTGTATTTAAAAAGAAGTGCTTGTGGTATTAAATTTGCATTATAATAAAAGTGCCTATTGCAAAATTCTATTACGATTTCTATGAATTTAATATTGTTTCATCAGTAAATAGTATCCAAAACTTGTCCCTTTTTTCTGCAGTATAAAAATTGAATTTAACATATAGGGACGAAGTGCTTTCAATAAAGAGCTAATTTGCGCATATATACTTATTTGCGGGAATTATGTCTGTATAAAAATGAGGAGGAGCAATGAATAAGTTTGATCAGAAATTAAATAATATGGGCCATTATCCTCTTAAGGCAGCTGATGTGTCTACGCTTCAGGTCAATATGGGATATAAGTGCAATTTGAGATGCACTCACTGTCATGTCGATGCTTCTCCAGGCAGGACTGAAGAGATGTCGTCGGAGACCGTTGACAGACTTATTGAAATCCTTCGTGACAATGATGAGATAACCACTGTTGATATTACCGGCGGCTCACCGGAGTTAAATCCTAATTACATACGTTTTGTTAAATCTGCGGTTAACTTGGGCAAGAAAGTAATGGTGCGTTCAAATCTTGCGATACTTACTGAACCCGGGATGCAAGACATCCCCGATTTCCTTGCAAAAAACAGCGTGAAGATCATCGGATCTCTTCCGTGTTATACGGCTGAAGGCGTTGACGGGCAAAGGGGCAAAGGCACATATGAAAAGGCTGTCTCTGCACTAAAGCGCCTTAATGAACTGGGATACGCGCAGGAAGGCACGGGTCTGGAAATTGATATCATGTTCAATCCGGCCAAAGAGGGCATAGCCCCTGACCAGAAGATGCTGGAAAACGCCTACAGGGGAAAATTAAAAGAGATGCACGGTATAACTTTCAATCATCTCATAGCACTAAGCAACATGCCGATAGGAAGACTCGGCAAGTCCATGTCGACAATTGAAAAGGAAGTATACATAAAGCAGCTTGAGGAGAAGTTTAATCCTGTAACAGTGACAAACGTTATGTGCAGGCACCTGATAAGTGTTGCGCCTGACGGGACCCTTTTTGACTGTGATTTCTGGCAGGTGCTGAAGCTGCCCGTTAAAACCAGAAATTCAAACGATGTAAAAAGCTTTGATTATGCTTCGCTGAGCAACAGAGAAATTATAACGGCGCCGCTTTGCTTTATGTGCACGGCAGGCACAGGCGCGAGCTGCGGGGGGGCTTTAGTCTGATTTGAATATTTATACTCTGACTATGAAGGCATTGGCCGTTTTGCTTATAGGTGTATTTTTTTGCTTTGTCTATACCAGTTACATCATATTCAATATTTTCACTTACATAATGAGACCGATAACAAGACTGATATTTGAGGAACCGGTCATAACATGAAAAACAATTACACACTTATTGCCGGGAAAAATAGTTTAATGGAAAGTGACAAAAAGCAGTTCAAAAAATGAACTGCTTGAAATCTTCCGGAAATTCGGTTATCTCCAGGACGGGAAAGATTGCGAGATAAAAATCAGAACGACTTCAGGCAGTATAGCATGGATCAATATCAACAGTATTGAAACGATCAAGAAAGTATTAACCGGTTACTTTAAACCAGAACAGGTCATTAAAGCCCGATTGATTAACTCCTCTTTTTACCCAATCGGGTATTTTTATTGGAAGGCGTTTGTCTGTAGGAGAATACAAGCTGTGAAGGCAGAGATAAGGATGGAGGCAACTGAATGAAAGACCATCAAAAAAATAAATGCCTTATGGAAGGATATGTCGGCGTTAAGTTTAACGCGGTCAAACGTAATTATGCACTTCCGCCGGACAACGAAGAGAAGCGCAGACTCGGCGCGTTATGGGAGAAGCGGAGCGGCGGTAAATGCCTTTTCGTAATGCCGAGAGGGAAAGACTTTGAGGCCGTAAAGGCGAAATTAGCCGGGTGACCGCGAATCTGTAGTCAGTAATTTTAAAATCATCCCAAAATAAATTTTCAAGGGGGGATTGACAAACAATATCACTTCGAATATTCTATAACCATGAAACTAAAGGACTACTCCAAAATCTTTAAAGCGCTGTCAAATGAACAGCGGCTCAAGATCTTTATGATGATTTACAAGAACTGCTGCGCACCTAAAGGAACAGTGGTAGGGGCTGAATTCCGGATTAAAGATGAATCAACCTGTTGCGTCAAAGGAAGTCTCGACAAGGCCTTTACAAAAATATGCGACTGTATGAATCTTTCACGCTCTACTATATCGCATCATTTTAAAGAGCTGCAGAGCGCAGGGCTCATAACCTGTGAACGGGAAGGACAGACATATCGCTGCAAAGTTAATGAGGACGTAGTTGATTCTATCAAAGATTTTCTGAAATGATTTTTTTTATTCTTATTGTTCTAATGTTGTAGAATCTTGCAATTATGAAAGGAGGTGAAACAGGATGAAAAAGGAATGCTGCAATATCAAGGTGACCGAGAAAGAAGACGGCTACCAGATTGAAGTTAGCGGAAAAGACGTGAAAGAAAAATGCAAATCCATTCTCGAAAGCTGCTGCTGCGGAAAAGAGCAGAAGAAAACCGGCGCGTAATACTGCTGCTTAAGGACATATTCCCGGTCATCCTGTCGATGACCGGGAACATGGTTACGGGAAGTAAGGTATGACAGAAGAGAAACAAACATGTACATGGGGAAGGGCCGGCCAGTGACAGCCCTTCCCTGCTTAAATTGAGGGAACAATAAACATGTGATCGGGGCCTGTTATGAATATAATGAGATATCTGTTCATGGAGCAGTCATTGTATCGCTCCGGGAAATGAGTTAAAATAAGTTCCAACATTGCAAAGGTCACTTTAACCCTGCAAAAGGACCGCAGAATATTAAAGCCCGATTTATTGTCCCATATCATGGAATGATCAATCGGGTTTTTGTTTTGATCTTGCGAGGAAACATCATGCTAATGGCTTGGGGAATAAACACATCAGACGTGACAACAATTATAAAAAGGGGAAGACGGTCATGAAAAAAGAGGAGACGATAAAAATTGTAAGAGAAGGTTATGCAAAGGTCGCCAAGCAGGGCAGCTCCTGCTGTGCCCCTGCTGATACATGCTGCGGAAGCACGGGCAAGGCAAAGGACATAAGCAAATTCGTCGGTTACTCTGATGAAGAACTCACATCAGTTCCTGATGCAGCCAATATGGGTCTTGGCTGCGGGAACCCTGTGGCCCTTGCGTCACTGAAAGAAGGGGAAACCGTTATTGATCTTGGCTCAGGCGGCGGGCTTGACTGTTTCCTTGCGGCCAGGAAGGTCGGCAAATCCGGGAGGGTCATCGGCATTGATATGACCCCGGAGATGCTTGAAAGGGCAAGGGAGAATGCCAGCAGGGGGAATTATTTAAATGTGGAGTTCAGGCTCGGAGAGATCGAGAACCTGCCTGCTGCTGACAATACCGCAGACATCATTATTTCAAATTGCGTCATCAATCTTTCTCCGGACAAGCCGGGGGTGTTCCGTGAGGCGTTCAGGATGCTGAAACCGGGAGGGAGGATAATGATTTCGGATTTAGTGTTAACGAAGGACATACCGGATTTCTTGAAAGGCTCCATTGATGCTTATATCAGCTGTTTGGCAGGGGCGATAAAGAAAGACGAATACCTGTCTGCTGTCAGTGACGCGGGATTTCAGGACGTTGAGATAATTGATGAGAGAAAGTTTTCCCTTGATTGCTATAGTGACGATCCTATTGCCAAGGCAGTCATTAATAATACCGGGATCACAGCCGAGCAGCTCAAAGAAGTTGCTGATACTATAGTCAGCATTAAAGTGAAAGGGGTCAAAAAGGCAGGGATATGATCTTTCATGCTTCGTTCTTCTGAAGAAGATGCATTCACTCCCTTATGATAATCGACAATGGATCAAGGGTCTGTATCGGCAGTCCTGCAGAAGTAAGCCGGGACGAGAGGGTAATCAGGACATATATGGGAGTCAATCGCGCTTGAAGCAGATAAAATAAATTCCTTCTATGATCAATTTCATGTCCTGCATAATGTTAATGAGACTACGGGGCTGGCGGACAGGATTTACTTGCTGAAAGATGGGAGGATCGTGCTTGAAGGGACCGAGGAGGAAGTCTTCAGCAACGACCACGTCAGGGGTGGCATGCTGACCCATCTCTTTCTATTGTAACTTCTAACCTATGGTAATATTTCCAGACCGCACATTCTGGTAGGACGTTTTCAGTCTTCATTGTCCATTTGCAATTGAGGACTTTTTGGTGAACTAACGCATTTTTGAAGGTGACTATCCGTGCCTCTCAGCTCAAGTTTCATGAACTATACAAAACCAAAACAGTCAGTAAACAGTCAGTAACTGGCCTAAAAACCCTTTGAAATCAAGGTCTGGGCTGGGTTCGATTCCCACAACGCTCCCGGCAATTTTTATTATTCGTGTTGCTTATAACACAGTTATCTCTTTGTTTATGCCGTCCTTTTATATGTCCTGAGGCCTCAGATGCCCCTTCCCAGGAAACCTGCCTTCAGGGGCTTCATTCCTAAACAAAATCCCCTGGCAGTCAGCCTTCACCTATCACACTTCCAACTGAAGTCCCATCCCATGTTAAACTTAACCATGCCGGCAACGTATAAGTATCGCTTAACCCGTTCAAACAGTTTTACAGACCAAGCAGCTGAAACAGTTCAAGCGGCTGGAACGGTTATTTTTCCAGACCCGGAGTGCATATGGCATTGCTAAGTTTAAAAGATGTGAGACTCGCGTTCGGCGGCCCTGAGCTGATCGACGAGGTCTCTTTGCAGATCGAACGCAGGGAGCGGGTCTGCCTGGTCGGCAGAAACGGGGCAGGCAAATCAACCCTTATGAAGATCATCAGCGGCGGGACCACCCCTGATGACGGAGAGGTCATACGCGAGCAGGGGCTGCGGATTGCCTCGCTTGACCAGGAAGTCCCGCAGGACCTTTCCGGTACGGTGTTTGAGATAGTTGCATCAGGGCTGGGTGATATGGTCGGCATGCTCACGGAATACCACGCTGTGAGTTTTCGTCTCTCCCATGGAGACGCAGGCGCGATAGCTGAACTTGAACGGATACAGCACCTGATCGAGTCCTCCGGCGGCTGGCAGATTCAGCAACGGGTCGAGACCGTGCTTTCACGCCTCGGGCTGGACCCTGACGCTCAGGCAGCTGAGCTCTCCGGAGGCTTTAAGAGGAGGGTATTGCTTGCAAAGGCGCTCGTCAACGAACCGGACCTCCTGCTTCTGGATGAACCCACTAACCATCTCGATATCACCTCAATCGGCTGGCTTGAGGAATTCCTTCTCGAATACCGGGGCTCCATACTTTTCATAACCCATGACCGGAAGTTCCTCCAGACACTTGCAACACGCATAGTAGAACTGGACCGCGGCCGGCTCACTGACTGGCCATGTGATTACGCAACCTACCTGACAAGGAGACAGGCCGAACTCGATGCAGAGGCCGCGCAAAACGCGCTCTTTGACAAAAAGCTCTCCCGGGAAGAAGCTTGGATACGCCAGGGTATCAGGGCCCGGCGCACACGCAATGAAGGACGTGTAACCGCATTAAAGGAGATGAGGAAGGAGCGCCTTGCAAGACGAACTCAAGCCGGCAGCGCAAGGATGGCCCTGAACGAGACCGAGAGGTCCGGCAAACTGGTTATTGAGGCTGAGGGGATCGGCTGTCTTTACGAAGGCCGCCA
The DNA here is from genome assembly GCA_020053105.1 of Thermodesulfovibrionia bacterium. GTDB lineage: Bacteria > Nitrospirota > Thermodesulfovibrionia > UBA6902 > UBA6902 > UBA6902. The sequence goes on along the minus strand of JAGVNU010000080.1, from coordinate 45,945 downwards.
CCTCTTTCGGGATTTCTCCACGACCATTATCCGCGGTGACAAGATCGGTATTATCGGCCCTAACGGCTCCGGCAAGACAACCCTGATAAAGATGCTGCTTGGATTAATGGAACCCCACACCGGCTCTGTACGCAGGGGGACCAGGATCGAGGTCGCGTATTTCGACCAGCATCGTGAGCAGTTGGATGATAACAAATCCGTCATGGACAACGTGGCGGACAGGTCCGGGTATGTGACTGTCAATGGAAAGACAAGGCACGTAATCGGCTATCTCGAGGATTTTCTCTTCCCGCCGGAAAGGGCACGCTCGCCGGTGAAGGTACTGTCAGGCGGTGAAAGGAACCGTGCGCTGCTGGCGAGGCTTTTCACCAAACCGTCAAACGTACTGGTAATGGATGAACCCACCAATGACCTTGACACCGATACCCTCGAACTCCTCGAAGAGATGCTGATGAAATATGAGGGCACTGTCCTTCTCGTAAGCCACGACAGGGCGTTTCTGAACAACATCGTAACGAGCACGATAGTCTTTGAGGGTGACGGAAGGCTTGAAGAATATGTGGGCGGCTATGACGACTGGCTGCGGCAGCGCAGGCCTGCAGCCCCGGCACGAACGGATAAGACCGCGAAGCCGGAAAGGCCCAGGCCCAGGCAGGAGCGTCCGCGCATCCTCACATTTAATGAAAAAAAGGAACTCGAAGCCTTGCCCGCGCTGATCGAATCTCTCGAAGCAGAGCGCAACGGGCTATACGAAATGCTTGCAGACCCTGAATTCTATAAGCGCGAGGGAAGCGGGATACCTGGGGCAAAGGCGAGGACCGGGGAACTCGAAAAAGAGATTGCTGATGCTTATGCCCGATGGGAGCTTCTGGAAACAATCATGAATTCACAGCCCGCTTAACTGAAATGAAACCTGGATATCAGAACAGCATCCGTTAATTAAATCTGAGTCGGTATACAATGGCCTACCTGCCCTCTTCGGCTGTGACCTTTACCGCCTGGGATAATGGCGCCATTTTTTTGAGGACCGGGACTTTGCTGACCGAGGCATCCGGGAGCTCTCTCATAAAACCCAGCGCCTCCTGGTTTCCGGGGTCAAGGAAAAGGGCCATGAGAAACTCCTTTCTTGACGCGTCTGTATCTCCGGACCGGTAATAAGCTTTGCCGGCGGTGAGGTGCTTCTGGACGGCGTCGTTCAGGCTGGTCTCCAGTTTTTTTATCCGAGAACGACGGTCACTATTGTTAGGGCCGGGTGACTGCAGGCCTTTCAGATCAAGCAGATCATCATATCGGCCGTCGTATACCGGCTCCGGATGAAAGGACTTGAGCTTACTGATAAATTTTCTCAGAGATGTGCCTGCAAGGACCTGGACCCTGCTGACTTCAAACGGTTTTACAAAGACAGGATTATCTCTTTTTCTGACAACCTCGCCGTCTTTGACCGTGGCCCCGAATACTGTCAGGCCCCCTTCGTAACCGGCATTCCTGGCCAATTGAATAAAGTCATCATTAAACTGACCATATGGGTATGCAATATATTTTATTCTCTTCCCGACCTGCTGCTCGGCCAGATTTTTCGGTACGAGCAGTTCATTGTCGAGTCTCTTCCTGTAGCCCTGTTCCGTCTCTGCCTCCCTTTTCCGCGGCATGTCCTGTTCATGGGTCCTGGAATGGACCTGAATGTCAATGCCTCCTGCGCTCAACTCTTTCATCATGTCCCAGGTCAGTGCCGTCCTGTTGCCTGGTGAGATAAAGTCGGTATAAATAAATATTGTTGCAGGGAAACCGTATTTTTTTAGAATGGGATAAGCAGTTGTATAGACTGACCTCCAGCCGTCATCAAAGGTAATGACTACTGAATTATCCGGGACCCCCTGTCTCAGGTTTATAAAATCGAAAAAATCATCGAGAGAGATCACGCGGTAACCGTTGGCATTAAGATATGACATCTGCTCTTCAAACTCCTTCGGTGTGACCTGCATTTGAGAGCGGGACGGCGCTTTTATATCATGATATGTAAGGATGGTGACAAGCTGATAACCGTCGGCCTTTATACCTCCGGTATCATATGTGAATGGAGACGACAGACGGGACCATACCAAAGGCCCTTCCATAATCCCATCCTCTGGTTTTATGTCCGGTCTGAGCGTGGGTCCAGGCGCTGGTCCAACCTTTACGGCAGCGCAGCCGGTAATTGAAATTATCAGGACCGGCAATAATACCGCTTTCAGGAATCGGGTAGATTTATTCAGAGTGAACCGGATCAAAGACTTATCTCCATGTCATATGGCTGAAGAGTTAACAAACGGGTCAACCGAGTAAGTCATTAAATTATTTAGTAATAAAAAGTATATCACAGAGAATGCGGTCGCTCAAGGAAAACACCTGCTGTCCGGAGGCCCTCATGATATATCATAAAATCTTGAAAATATTATCAATCTTAAGTATATTAATCTTTCATATCCTATTCATCATTAGAACTACCGTAAGGATTTAGGAGGAAAATATTATGGCCAAGACGATTGAATTACGCTGGCATGGCCGCGGAGGGCAGGGTACAGTTACTGCTGCCAAGGTGCTTGCTGACGCATGTCTGAGCGGAGGAAGATATGTTCAGGCATTTCCTGAATACGGTCCTGAAAGGGCCGGAGCGCCGATTAGGGCGTTTAACAGGATCAGTGACCATGTAATACGGATGTACGGACCGGTCCTTCATCCCAAGGTAGTCTGCATTGCAGACGCTACATTAATGGATGCCATCAATGTCACTGAAGGAACGCCGGATGATGCAATCTATGTAGTAAATACCTCAAAAGACCCCAAGGAAGTAAGAGCCAAACTCAAGGCAAAAAGCTCCCAGAAAGTCTATGCTGTCGATGCAACAAAGATAGCGGTAGACAGCTTCGGCAGGCCGCTCCCTAATTCATCAATGCTTGGCGCAATAATCAGGGCAACCGGGATTGTAGAGATGGAAGTGCTTCTGGAAAATGTCAAGAAGAGTTTCGGCAAAAAATTTGCGCAGAAGATCATTGACGGAAACATTGATGCCGCAACGCGCGGATATGAGGAGGTAAAAGAGGGATGAGCAAGAGCAAGGGCAAGAAATTTTGGGAAAAGCTTCCCGCAGGCTCTGTTGTTTTGGAGGCAGGAAGTGCGGTCAAATTCAAGACAGGAACATGGCGGTCCATGAGACCGAGGTGGATAGAAGAAAATTGCATACAATGCATGTTCTGCTGGATGTATTGTCCAGACATGTCGATTAAAGTCACTGCTGAAGGCAAGCGGGGCGAATTCAATTATGAATACTGCAAGGGCTGCGGGATATGTGCCCTCGAGTGCCCCGGTAGAAAGGGCGTAAAGGCCATCGTTATGGAAGAGGAGGGCAAATAATGGGCAAGATAGTAGCTGTAACAGGAAATGAAGCGGTTGCCGAGGCCTTAAGACAGATCAACCCGGACGTGTGCGCAGCATATCCCATAACCCCGGCCACTGACCTTATGCAGAGGTTTTCAGGCTTTATATCAAACGGCAAAGTCGATACAGAGATGGTGCTTGTTGAAAGCGAGCACAGCGCCATGAGCGCCTGCATAGGCGCAGCAGCAGCCGGCGGAAGGGTTGCAACAGCAACCTCGTCCCAGGGACTGGCACTTATGTGGGAAATGCTATACATTGCGGCCGGCGACAGACTGCCGATAGTCATGCCGCTTGTAAACAGGGCCTTGTCCGCGCCGCTTAATATCCACGGCGACCATTCAGACGGCATGGGCGCAAGGGACACGGGATGGATCCAGATTTATTCTGAAAATGCCCAGGAGGCATATGACAACACGATTCAGGCATTCAGGATCGCTGAGCACCTGGACATAAGACTCCCTGCCATGGTCTGCATGGACGGCTTTATCGTGAGTCACTCCATTGAGAGGGTCGAATATATCGACGACGATAAAGTAAAAAAATTTGTGGGAAAATTCAAGACCGTTAATCCGCTCCTCGACCTTGACAGGCCGAAGAGCTTCGGTCCGCTGATCCTTACAGACCTATATCATGAATACAAGAGGGCGCAGCACGAGGTCATGACAAAGGTCGCCGGTGTTGCCCTGGACGTCGCGGCTGATTTTGAAAAAATGACGGGGAGAAAATACGAACTCTTTGAGAAATACAGGATGAACGACGCCGAGATCGCCATCGTGGTAATGAGTTCAGCGGCAGGCACTACAAAAGATATAATAGATGAGTACAGGAAAAAGGGCGTCAAGGTTGGTCTCATAAAACCAAGGCTCTTCAGGCCGTTCCCGTTTAAAGAAATGGCCAATGCGCTTAAAAAAGTAAAGGCCGTGGCAGTCATGGACAGGGCAGATTCCTTCGGCGGATACGGTCCCTTATATTATGAAATCTGCGGCGCTGTCATGACGCTGGAGAAGAAGCCCCTGATGATTAACAAAATATTCGGCCTCGGCGGCAGGGATTACCTCCCGGACCAGGCGGAATATGTCATTGATGAACTGATCAAAATCGCAAAGTCAGGAAAAGTCAAAACCGTCAAGGAATACATTGGTGTGAAAGAATAATAATTACAGCAGGGGCAAGGTTCCCTCGCCCCTGCAAAAAATATTTACGAGGTAATAATAAATGACAACTAAACCACTCAGATTAAGAGAACTCGCAAAGGGAGAGGACAGGCTCACGCACGGCCACAGGATGTGCGCCGGCTGCGGAGCTCCCATTATTGTCAAACAGGTGCTTATGGCAACCGATTATCCCATCATCGCAGCCAATGCCACGGGATGCCTTGAGGTCTCCACCTGCATATCAAACTTCACGGCATGGAAGATCCCCTGGATGCACTCCGCCTTTGAGAATGCAGCCGCGACAATATCCGGCATTGAGGCAATGTACAAGTCCCTGGTAAAACAGGGCAGGATCGAGGACAAACAGGTCAAATTCATCGCCTTCGGCGGAGACGGCGGCACATATGACATAGGCTTTCAGAGCCTTTCAGGGGCCATGGAGCGCGGGCAGGATATGATGTACATATGTTACGACAACGGCGCCTACATGAATACCGGCATACAGCGTTCAAGCGCCACGCCTTTTGGCGCGGACACTACGACTTGTCCGGCAGGAGATGTGATCCCCGGCAAGCTGCAAAACAGAAAAGACCTCACAAGGATAATGGCAGCGCACGGCATTCCTTATGTAGCGCAGGCTTCGCCCAGTCACTGGATGGACCTGATGAAAAAAGTACAGAAGGCCTTTGAGATAAGGGGCCCAAAATTCATGAACGTAATATCACCCTGCAACCGCGGATGGCGTTCAAGGACGGACGATGCTATCAAGCTCAGCAGGCTCGCAGTCGACACCTGCTACTGGCCGCTGTATGAAGTCGAAAACGGGGTAACAAGAATCACCGTTAAACCCAAAGAGAAAAAACCGCTTGTCGATTTCCTTAAGCCACAGGGAAGGTTCAAGCACATGTTTACTCCTGAAAACGAATGGATGCTGAAACAGGCCCAGGAGTATGTAGACAAGCAGTGGGATCTTCTCCAGAAAGAGGCCGTTTTCTCCGGAGGCGAGGAAAAAGTCGAAGACAAACCGGAAGCAGCTCCGGCCGAAGAAAAGACAGAAGTGCAATAACTTTTATAATCTGTTCTGTCCCCTTTTCAGGGGGACAGAACAGGACCGTTAAGTAAAACAATACAACGGAACCAGCTGAACTTGAATCCCCTGGCAGTGCTCCAATCGACCTTCTGGTATGAAGACCCGGACCTTTTGCCGCCTTATTATATACATACAACTTTTTTCGCTCCCTGGCACATGCTGATATACATCAATAAAAATTGCAGGCAAAGGGGAAACACGGTAAAATTTTCTTTAAGGAGATTCAAAACCATCCTGGTATTCGATTTTATGGGAGATCACCCGGCATGCGCTGATTTGGTATTACCTGGAGAAGATAATGGTCCGGGACGATAATACAAAATCCACTTATTTCATTTTAGGACTTATACTTGTAGCAGGATTTCTCCTGAGAATATATAAGTTGTCCTCTCAGAGTATATGGCTGGATGAAGCTTACTCTATATATCACAGCCGGCAGAATTTCATGCATGTCATAGGCTTTAAAGACCTCTCTCCTCCGCTTTATTATGTTTTGCTTCATTTCTGGATCAAGCTCACAGGGACCTCGGAGTTTTCGGTACGGCTGCTTTCTGTTTTTTTTGGGACTGCTTCAGTTTTTATTATCTATTTACTGGGCTCCCATATTTTTAATAAGAAAGTTGGAATATATTCTGCCCTTTTAGTTTCTTTTTCTCCATTACATATTTACTTCTCGCAGGAGGCTAGGACTTATTCTCTTTTATTTGCACTGACATTATTATCGATGTATTTTTATTCTAAATTGATAAAAGTTACGTCGAAGTGGATTATTGCCGGCTATTTAGTAAGCACTGCTTTTCTGATCTACTCACATTTGTATGCCTTGTTGATTGTCCTGGTACAGAACCTGCATCAATTTACTGTTAACAGGTTCAAGCTTTCTAGGGAAGTGAAGACCTGGGTATGCATACAATTTATTGTTTTCATATTTTATATCCCAAGGATTATTCAACTCCCTGGTATCATCTCGAATAATTATCATTCCTGGATTTCAAGGCCTTCGTTTCTGCAATTAATTTATATGAGTTATAATCTCTTTTCCGGGGTGGTGTTTTCATTTTATGGATTGGCATTAATGCTGATATGCTCTTTGTTGGTCCTGAGATATAAATTCGGAAGCAATATCTTTTTTCCCCTCTGGATCTTGATACCCGTCTTAGTCCCCTTCACTTTTTCTTTATTGTTTACCCCGATTTTTGTTCCAAAATATACATATTTTGTTTCTTTGCCTTTATATATAATAGCGTCCCGGTCGCTCTTCGGAATGAAAGCGGGAATCAGGCCGGTACTTATTTCAGCAATGATTATTTTATCTTTTGCATCTTTGCTTGTTCAACAGAATAAAACAACAAAAGATCCCTGGAACAAAGTCGCCGAATATATTCAAACGAACGATCAAAAAACAGATAAAGTGATAATTATTACTTCTTATGAGATACAACCGTTTTCATATTATTTTGATCCGGTTTGTTTTCATAGTAACGATCTGTACACATGTTCCAGGAAAAAAGGGATATACCCTGTGGATTCTCTTCAGGAAGTAAAAAAAATAGATGAGAATAAATTCTGGCTGATAGTTTCCAGCGGGGCCTATAATGGAGAAACCCAAAGAGTGCTGAATTATCTCAGTAACAATTATATAGAAACAGATTCCAGGGAATACGTGTTGAATCATAATCCGGAATTAGTCAACAAACTATACAAATATTTTGAGGATAGGGGTTTGATCCACCTCAACTTTAACAGAATAAAAATAGCGCATTTTCAAAAAAAGCAGGATGGCGCTTAAGGGGGCACAGGGAGAATTATGAAGCGCATGCTTATTATAAGTCAAAATAATTCCTGACATGTCAGCAGACTCCTGATATATCAGAAGCCGGCATTATTTTACATTATCATTTCATCCTCCCGGTCTTCCCTGAATCATCATAATTTTCAACATCATAGAGGCCACTGTCCTTTCAAAGACCATTCTGGCACGGATTCTGCTTTGTATATGAATGAAAGTCAAGTTGACAGCATGGTTAATATTTAATAAACCAAAATACAGCACGTTATCAGATCCTTTTAAAAGGGAGGTGCGCATCCTGCAAAGATATTAATCTGTGCAACTGTTAATTTGACATCGCAACAACAATAATAAAGGAGGAAAAGATGAGAAAACTGACAACAATGATAGTAATCAATATGATCGTTTTAGGCCTCGCATTGACCGGCGCGTTTGCCGCAGATATGACGAGAGAGAGAAGCTCAACTACACAATGGGCCAGCAATTTAATAGGGACTACAGTTGAAAACCTTCAGGGAGAGGCCCTTGGTAAAATCACGGACCTGACGATCAGTGATAACAGGGTCACATTCGCTGTTATTTCGCATGGCGGCATACTGGGGATCGGCGATAGATTGATACCCGTGCCAATGAACGCCCTGACAATTGCAGATAATAAAAAGGCGATCCTGAATATCAATAAAGATAAGCTCGCAACTGCCCCGAGTTATGAAAAGGACAGCAAGAAATGGCCTGACTTTTCAAATCGCCAGTGGACTGAAGATACATACAAATTCTACGGTGTACAGCCCTTCTGGAAAGAAGGCGGCATGGAAAAGATGATGGAAAAAGAGAAATCAAAGTATTAGGAGGTATGCGGGCAACTCCGTATATTCCGAACCTGTTTCATCAGGCAGCCACTGTCAACCAGTGGCTGCCTTTTTAATTAAGGCAAAGCCGCCAGTCCGCCATACGCCTTAAAAAGCACAGATGGAGATTGTTAAATAAACAAGCACGAGGTGATTCAAATATGGAAACAATGAAAATGTATGTATTACCTGACTCTCATGAAGGGATTAATATAATACGCTAATGTACATCGTCTAATCTGGTCAGCTTTAGCAGCTCCCGGTTGTCCGCCAGGGTCCTCGGAATGATTATTGTAACGCCAAAATCATTTTCCAGTAATTTTATCCCCGACAGATAATCATCATATGGGGTAAATACAGGGGAATAAATTTCTATCCTGTTTTGCTTCAAATATTTAATGATCCCTGATAGATGACTCATACCTATGGTAAAAATGGCCTTTTTGTTTTTAATTCTTCCCGCCTCGAACTCGCTGTCAATTACCTCCGGGATCTTTTGAAGCATGGCTGCCGACCTTCTTTCCTGAAGGTAATCCAGCCCGGACTTTATGTAAAGGGATTCAAATGTGTCATCCCCGTACTTTTCTAAAAGGTTGATTTTTTCTCTGGCGGCATTGTACAGATTTATATCCTCAACCTGCTTACTATTAATACTGTGGCTTTCCATCAACAGCATCTCTGCATTGATATACGCGTCCTCTTTTCCCAGTTTATTCTCGAGCGTTTTTGTATCAAACGATACTCGTGCGCCATTGTCCGGTATGGAAGTTTTGATTATATCTTCTTTTTTATCTGAAACCTCTCTTGAAAAATAGCCCTCCGGCAAAAGAAGTTCCAGTCCCTCCTGTTGAATCAGCCATTCGCCTATCCTGTAAATTTCAATTTGTGATTTCAATGTATCACTTCCGTTTGCACGGGTCAACGTGTCCCTGTGGCTTATTCCTATAATGTAAATCTGATTGGGACTTTTTTCATTGCAACTAAAGACGACTTCCCCACGTTCGCGTGGAAGTGCCGGGGCATCCGGAAAATCCTGAGTCAGGCCGGCATTCAGGTTAAAAACAGGAATAAACAACAATGCGATAAAGAGATAAATTGATAACGGCATCTTAATAAGCTGAATCGGTTAGAAGGCTTTAAACCTTTAGTTGTTTCGTTAAGTCCTAAACTTGTACAGGAGATTGACAGGGGGGATTCCATGAGAAAAGAATTCTATATCCTGACACTCGAATCAAGGATGCGAAGACTGGGCATCCGGAGAAGCAATAAGAATTCCTGACATGTCAGCAGGCTCCTGATATATCAGCAGTCTGCATCTTTTCGCAATATCATTCCCTCATCGCGGCCTTCTCTGAAACATCATTATTTTCAACATGATAGAGGCTCCTGTCCTGTTAACAATAATCCTGGCATAGATTCTGCTGTTAAATACTACAGCAAACACCAAACATGTTCCCTATTGACGTTATAGAAGCATCAAAGAGAATGTTAGGTAGTTAAGGAGAAAAGATGAACAGACTTGTCAGATTAATTTTAGTCATTTTCCTGCTTATCACGTGTTCCGGCTGTTTTATACCGGGTCACGGATGGCTTGTCCCGGGTGGCGAATTTCCCGGTGACCGTGATGGTAGTGGAGGACGCGGTGACCACGATGGTAGAGAGCACGATGACAAAGACAGAGGAAAACATAAGTCCCATGAAGAACGCCATTAAGTGGAGGATAGACTGGGAGCTGATGCCGGAAAGCGTGGCGGGATAATGGTACTTGCGACTTTAAGAATGAATGTCCGGCCTGAAAAAAGGAGTGCTCTGTTAGAAACGATGCGGGGGATGCTCGAACCCGCGCGGGTCGAAAGGGGCTGCCTGAGTTATCGTCTTTATGAAGATGTAGAAGACAGAAACACCTTTGTCCTGATGGAGGAATGGAAGACACAGGATGATCTTGAGAGACACATCCGTACGGACAATCATCGCCGGATGATGGCGCTCATGGATCTATTGAGCAGGCAGCCTGAATTGAGGTTCAACACAGTGTCACACACGTCGGGAATGGACCTCATAGAAGATGTATTAAAGATACATGTATCGAGGGGATGCTATAAAAAAGGGAGGTGAAGGGTCTGAAGATAGTGTCGATCCGGGGAATAATAATCCCACCGGGTTACATTTATTAACGTTGCAATCATATTATTGCACCTATAAAAAAGGAGGAGTGAAATGAAAAAGTCAGCAGTTATAGCAGCAGCAGTTCTGATATTTGCGCTGGCGGCCCTTGCCTATGGACAAATTGGCGGTTACGGGATGGGCGGTCGCGGTATGGGGCCCGGCATGATGGGTGAATGCATGATGGGCGGGCAGATGATGGAGGCTGAACATCACATGTCGCAATGCCTTATGGGCCTTGATCTTGATGAACAGCAAAAAACTTTGACAGGCGAGATCAGGAACCGGATGATGAAAGAGACGATCCAGAGGAACGCAGATATGCGTATTGTCCACATCGATCTCAGGGACCTTCTCAGCAAGGACCCTGTGGATATGAAGGCAGTTGAAGCAAAAGTGAAACAGTTAGAGATGATGAGGACTGAAATGCATCTATCTCACATAAAGGCCATGGAAGATATCAAAACCAAACTGACGCCTGAGCAGCGGAAGAAGTTCAGAGAGATGATCGAGGCCGGGCCGATGATGGAAGAGATGGAAATGATGCGTGACCGGAAAGGCGGTATAAAGGGAGAATAGCCGGCAGTAAACCTAAAGCAAATTCAAAGGAGGTCCTATGTTGTGGACAATTGCTGTGATACTGATAATTCTATGGCTGCTGGGACTGGTGAGCAGTTACACGATGGGAGGGTTCATTCACATCCTTCTGGTAATTGCCATAATCATGGTGCTCGTAAATATCATTCAGGGGCGAAAACCTTTGGGATAAGGAAGGTCAACTCCCCTATTTTAACCGGCAACATAAACAGGTCGGGAGGTATGCCCTTAATTAATGGAGGACGTATGATCTCAAAAATTCTTGTTCCGACAGACGGGTCAAAGGCAGCTCAAAAGGCAGCCATCTATGCGGTTGACCTCGCAACACAATTGAAAGCATCGGTTATTGTCATGAGCGTTATTGATAAGCGCTCATTTACAGGACAGACAGTCCCTGCTGCGAAGACGACAAGGCATTTAATAGCTCCCGTCGAGGATTATCTGAGAGAGGCAGCCGAAGTGTATACCGGAGAAATAAAGAAACTCTGCGATAAGAACGCAGTCCAGTCAAAGATTATTATAACGGCAGGTCACCCTGTTGAGGACATTGTGAAAGAAGCCGTGAGGGCAAAGGTAAATCTGATTATTATGGGTTCCCATGGAAAGAGCGCTTTAGCAGCCGCGGTCCTCGGCAGTGTTACCTATGGTGTAATCCATAAAGATACAAAAATACCGGTACTGCTGGTGAGGAAGTGAGGGCGTAGTCGACTTGGCAGTGGACAGCCCGTGGTATTCAGCCATGGCTGGCCACTGAGGGCGGGAATTATGAAATGATACTGAGTCGTGGCGATATAATTGCTGATGAAACGATTCATACCAGACAAATAAGCATATGGCTGTATTACAGGAACAGGTCCTGATATGCGAACAAGGAGGGAGAAATGAGAAAAAGTATTTATAGGATGTTGGGACTGGGTGTCCTCCTTTTTGCAGCACTATTAGTCCCGGGTAGTATGAAAGGGGCTTTTGCTGAAGTCAATGTTAATATCAATATCGGCCCCCCGCCGATCGTGGTCCCCGAACCCCCTGAAGTGGTCCTGGTCCCCGGCGCAGGGGTTTTTTTTGTTCCCCAGCTGGATTTCGATGTCTTCTTTTACAATGACTACTGGTGGTCTCCGCGGGGGAGCCATTGGTACCGCTCAAGGGCCTATAACGGGCCATGGGGAGTAATAGATAAACGCTATGTCCCTGCCCCTGTATACCGGGTACCGAAGGATTACCGGCACCGCTATGAGAGAGAACAGCGCATCCCTTACGAACATTGGAAAAAGAAGGGGAAGAAGGAACGCAGTGAGCGGAAGGAGGACAAGAGGGGTGATAAACACGACCGTGGACACGGTAAGAAAGGCCGTTAGGCCTGCCAAACAGGATGTGCAGGAGAAAGAGTGAAGTCATCGGCAAGGAGACTCGTGGGCATTGACCACAAAATAGGGACAGCAGCGTCAATGCTGCTGTCCCTTGATAAATGTCCGGTAATACTATGCACAGGCAGACCGCCGCGCTAAATTAATTACGCACTCCCTCTTTCAATGCCAGCGTAAACCGCTCATGCTGGAAGGCGTGAATGGCAGGGAACTTGGCGTACAGCCATCCCCACTGCCCTGAGGGCGGAAATACACGTGCGCCGCCTTCAAAGATCGCTACACCGACTGACGGGTTGTTCGGCTCATTTGAAGATGACGTGATCACTGTGCCGTTCATTTTGAAGTCCGGGAGGAACGGCCCTATCTTGACAGTCAGATTTGAATCAGGGATATTAAATTCATCACCGACCTTCAGAGTAAATTCCTGCCTCTTGCTCGTTTTCTTGTCATCGACTACTACTGTTACTTTAGACCACATCCCCGAAACTTCCGGCGGCACTACAACCTGAAACTCGGTCTTCTGGGCCGGGGCGCCATGCCCGGGAGGAGGAGTTCCTGACGGCTCCTCTACAATCGGACCCTGCTGCATTGGACTTTTTTGCGCAGGGGCCGGTTCATCCTTTTTCTTGCAGGCGCCGAGGGCAAAAAGCAGAATTGTTATTGATATTAAGATTGTGAATTTCCTCATGCTGTTCCTCCTGATATAATGTTTCTGTAATTATTTTTAGCCATTTTACCAAAGCCTCGTTCGCACTGCCATCTGGATACAAATGGCGGAGAGGCAGGGATTCGAACCCTGGGTGGGGTTTTACCCCCACAACCGCTTAGCAGGCGGTTGCCTTCAGCCTCTCGGCCACCTCTCCAGCATGGAAGGTTTCTGCCCGGAACGGATTCCGTTGCGGGCGGGTTTCCCCTCCTCATGTACCTTAGAATATTACCCAATCGATGTTTGATTTGTAAACCTGCGACAGTCGCTCTCATAATTCAGGTCAACTGCAGTGCCACTATTTCAAGGTAGATATTAAGCCTTTTTCCTTAAAAAAATTAAAGGCAAGATTATATAATCCGGCAATGAGATGCTTTCTCCCTTGTTCGGAACAGCATACTTACTTATCGATCAGCTTCTTGATAGTATTTTTTAATTCACCGAGGTCCGAGGATTTTACGATATAAGCCTCGGAGGCCCAGACCGCGAAGTCGTCCCGGTAGTCATAAGCAGTGGACATTATTATCGGGATGTTAGGCCGCTGTTCCTTCATTTTTCTCAAAAGGCTTATCCCGTCTATATCAGGCATAAGTATGTCCAGTGTAACGATGTCCGGATTTTCACTTTCAAACAGCTCCAGCGCTTCTTTCCCGGTCCCGGCAATAACAACATTGTATCCTTCTTCCTCCAACTCCTCTTTATAGAGCCGCTGGATATTCGTATCATCATCAACTATGAGAAGTTTCATTGTGCGCCCTCCTTTCTTTAACATGTGGTTTATTATTGGTATTTATTTTCATTCTCTGTATTCATTTGCTGCCGGTCTCCATACAGTCAATTTTTCCTGGCCGGCAGGTATATTTTAAACGCGGTACCACCGCCCCATACACTTTCGACTTTGACTTTGCCGTCGTGTTCCTGAATGATCTTGTGTGTCACTGCAAGGCCGAGGCCCGTCCCCTGCGGCTTGGTGGTAAAGAAGGGGTTGAAGATGTTCTTGATGTCCTCTTCTTTAATGCCGCATCCCGTGTCAATAAGCTCGATGACCGCTTCATTGTCCTCAAGCCTCGTTATTACCGTAATTGTTCCATGGTCGGTTGCCTGGGCCGCGTTTGTAAAAATATTAAGTATCGCCTCTCTGATCCTGTCAGGGTCTATGACCGCAATTATCGGCTTCTCTGAAAATTCCATTATTACCTTGTTGTGCCTTTCGTCCATTTCCGGAGAAATGAAGTCTACTATGCCGGAGAGCAGATCATTTATGTTCACGTCACTCTTATTGACCCTCGAGCTTTTTACAAAGCCCAGTATTTCCTTCAGTATATTTTCCAGCCTTGTGACTTCATTGACTATGATCTTTGCGTATTCCTGGATGTCCCCTGAGAGTTTCTTTTCCAGGCGCCTCGCAAAACCTCCTATGGATATAAGGGGATTGCGGATTTCGTGCGCTACCCTGGCTGCCAATTCTCCGAGGGCCGCCATTCTTTCCGAGTGGATGACCCTCTCCCTGAGATTGCGAAGTTCCGTCACGTCACGTGAAATATGGACGGTCCCCACAAAGTTCCGGGCTGAATCAAAAATGGGAGAATTTGAAACCACAAAGGTGCCTGCAAGGTAAGGATCTTCAAGCTCCCCGACGTAAGGCTGATGAGATACCGACGCTTTATGATGAGGACACAATTCCCACGGTTCGTCTTTACCATGAAATATCCTGTAACACTTCTGGCCAATAATCTCTTCTTCCGGTTTCCCGATTTTCCTCACCACGGCCTGGTTGACGCGCTTTATGGTAAAGTCTCTGTCTGTGTAATAGACCATGTCCGATATTGATTCAAAAATATTTTTTAGTTCAGACTGGGCCATGGTGACATTCTCAAAGAGTCTCGCATTTTCTATGGCTGAAGCAATATGGCTTGAAAAACCCATCAGGAACTGCAGGTCTTCATCTTTTATCGGTCTGCCGGTAAAAAGATTATCGACCCAGATCAGACCTATCATCTTATCTCTTGAGATCAGCGGGACAACGCCGAATGAGTCGGCCCCGAGCATTTGAATAAGGTAAGGGGTGACCGCGGGTTCTGTTTTGGCATTACGCACATTGAATGGTCTCTTTTCCTTTATGCAGCGGCAGAGGATGCAGTCCCCGTTGATATCGATGCTGAGTTTCTGACTGAGCCTGTCAAGGTGGGAATCCAGAAAAACCGGGCCGTTTTCTATCTCATCTATAATGGCGCCTAAACTCCTGCCTTCCATGGAAAGCCATATGTTTTTTGCTTCTTCAGGACTTGCCGGGCCCACCCCCATTTCCCCTTTCAGGATTTTATTCGACTCGTCAACAAGAAAGAGTATGGCCCTGTTAAATCCCAGCCCGTCGCCCATCGTGACAACCGTAAGCACCATCCGTAGGAGTTTGTCCAGTTCAAGAGTGCTCCTGACAACGGAATTAATAAAAAACAGCCTTGACAGCTCCTGGTTCTTCCTGATCAATTCCTTTTCGACCAGTTTCTTTTCTGATATGTCCCTGGATATTCCGCTTATCCCGGTGACATTTCCTGAGGCGTCGAGAATGGGCGAAAGGGTCAGGCTTACTTCAATAAGTCTGCCGTTTTTTGTCTGTCTTATGGTCTCCACGTTTCGCAGGGTCTCTTTCCTCTTTATTTTGTTCATGAAATTTTTTTCTTCTTCCTGGAGAAACGCGGGCACCATGGGAAGGAACCTGCCGGTTACCTCATCTTCAGTATAGCCGTAAATATTTTCAGCGCCTTTGTTCCATGAGGTGATGAGACCCCCGATGTCCGAGGTCACAATAGCGTCGGCCGAGTCTTCTATAAGGCTTTTAAGATAGTCTTTTGTCTGGGACACCTCTTTTTCCTTCTCTATCTCTGCCCTGTATAACCTGGCATTCTCGATGGCTATTGACGAAACAGAGGCGAATGTCATCAGCGATTTAAGATCATCCTCTGTAAAAGTAGTCATGCCCCATTCGTCTTTTTTATCGTACAGGCCCAGGGTGCCGATGGTCCGTTCGCCGACAGACAGAGGGACGCAAATCACAGACGTTGCGTCTATCCCCGGAACGCGTAAATTGTCCGGCATCCTGTGAGTGTCATCCACCAGTAACGGGGCCCCCGTGCTGAACACGTGACCCGCGATGCCCTGTCCGACCTGAAGGTCCATGGCCTGTTTTATCCGGTCGGACAGGCCGTAGGAGGCCTTTATCTGAAGGTTGCTGCCCTCAATCAGCCTGAGTATGCACCCGGTGACATTAAATACCTTTGACACCTCCTCGCATATATAGGGGAGAAGGACATCAATATTCAGGATGGAGGAGATGGCTTTCCCGATTTCGTGTATTACTTTAAGCTCATCAAGCTGGGCCTTCACATGCCTGTACAGGTCGGCATTGCGGACAGCAGCGCTTATGTTATATGCGATTAGAGTGAGAAGGTTTATCTCGTCCTCGCTGTACATATAAGTATCTCTGGTCTGGAGCATAAGAAGGCCTGTGACCTTGCTGTCCTGAACAATCGGGACCGCAAGCATGGAGAGCACGACGTCTGCTTCAGGGTTGAGGATCGCTTTTACGTGAGGATATTTTCTGATGTCATTGATTACTACGGGTTTGAGTTCCTTAAACATTGCGTCAATAGTCCCGTTGTCGTCCTCGATGCAGAAGACGGTGACGGACTCTTTGTTCACGCCTTTGGCGGCTTCAATACAGATGACCTTTCTTTCAGGTTTCAGAAGACAGATTGAGCAGAAGTCTTTATCCAGGCTATCTGCAAGGACATGAGTGATGGTATCGAGGATTTCTCTCAGTTCAAGAGTTGAACACGCGATGCCCGTGACCTTCTGTAATATCTCTTTCTGTACAGAATTGTCCATCTTCTGTTTTCTCTCTGTAATTTCAGCCATACATGATCTGTTGAGTTATTTTAATATGCCGCGTTGTTATGAAATAATAACGGTCCCATATTCTATTTTTATTGTATCACCTTTTTTACAGACAGTTGATCAGTTCTTATACACTATTGTCATGCCGGCATGACTGGCAATGTGGTTATTCATGATCACCTTAATATATCTCTACTTCCCTCATAAATTTTGCGGCTTCTTCAGGCGGGGTCGGGTTGATAAAAAAGCCTGAGCCCCACTCGAAGCCCGCTATTTTTGTCAGTTTGGGGATAATCTCAATGTGCCAGTGATAATATTCATTTTCCTCGTTTTTAAAAGGGGACGTATGTATCATGAAATTGTATGGGGGCAGATCAAGGAGTTTGTCTATCTGCTTCAGCGTCTGCTGAAGTATCCTGGCCAGCTGGCTGAAATTGCCGCGCGGGTAAAAACTGGACTCATGCCTTTTGGGTAATATCATTGTCTCAAACGGGGAGCGTGGGGCGAACGGCGCTATGGCGATAAAGTAATCATTTTCCGAAATGACCCTCTTTTTGTCCGCGCTCTCCTGATGTATGATGTCACAGAAAATGCATCTTTCCTTGTACTTGTAGTATTGTTCGGCCCGAATAAGTTCTTCTTCCACAAGCTGGGGCACAATAGGCAAAGCTATAAGCTGGGAATGAGTATGTTCAAGGGAGGCGCCGGCTTCATCCCCTTCATTTTTAAAGACGAGTACGTATTTGAACCGTATGTCTTTTTTCAGGTCCGTGATCCTGTGATGAAACGCCCATAAGACCTCTTCTACGGATTTCAGCGGCATTGTTGAAAGGGTCATGTTATGATCAGGACACTCGATAATAACTTCATGTGCTCCGACGCCGTTCATCCTGTCGAATATACCTTCCCCTGACCTGTTCAACTGTCCTTCAACGTTCAGCGCCGGGAATTTGTTGGATACGACCCGCAAGGTCCAGCCGGGTGTATTGGGTTTTCCGCCATCTGACCTGAAGGCCATGATTTCAGGAGGAGTGGTGCGTTCGTTGCCTTCACAGAACGCGCAAAACCCTCCCTTCTTCGGTGAAACACGCATACCAAAGTCAGACGGACGTTTTCCCCTCTCAATCGAGATTATGACCCATCTGCCGGAGATAGGGTCTTTTCTTAGTTCAGGCATCCAAACCTCCTCGAAAATTTAAAGATAATATTAATATATTCTGGAATAATTAATTGCTTTCAATTCAGCGAAGCACAGGACATACCTGCGCTCTTTGATCAATGGACTGCTAAGGCAACTTAATTATATATTGTTAATTACAATAAAAAATAAATTTGTGAATATTATATCATTAAGTAAGCTATAATTTTCCATGAAACCCTCTTTTCATGTCAGGCCTTTTAACGGGCCTTTTGATGATCCCGGCCTTTATATCAGGGTCCTCAGAGAAGGCAGGGCCATGCTTTTCGATCTCGGATTTACAACCACGCTATCGCCGAGGGACATCCTCAAGGCAACAGAGATATTTGTATCTCACACACATATCGACCATTTCATCGGGTTTGATAACATATTGAGGACCAGCCTCAAAAAAGAAAGTCCGTTAAAATTATACGGGCCCGCAGGTTTTACAGACTGCGTGGAAGGCAAGCTGAGAAGCTATGCCTGGAACCTTATCAAAGACTATCCGCTTATTATTGAAGTGGATGAGGTAGTTAACGTATCCGTAAGAAAAACGGTATTCAGGGCAGAGAATTCATTTGCACGGGAAGACCTGGGGTCAGTGCCTTTCTGCGGCATACTAATGAAGGATTCTCTTTATACTGTCTGCGCCGCAAGTCTTGATCATCAGATCCCCTGCCTGGCCTTCAGTCTTGAAGAGGACTATCACATAAACATAGATAAATCCAGACTCAACAAACTGGGCCTTCCGGTGGGGCCGTGGCTCAGTCAGCTCAAGGCCGCTGTCCGGGAAAATAAGGACGACAGTGTTTTTAATATTGAGGGCCGGACATATACATTTTCTGAGATAAAGGGCGTGGCCGATATAACGAAGGGGCAGAAGCTTTGTTATGTAGTTGACGTCATTGGCAGTGAAGAGAATATAAAAAAAATAATTGAGCTTGCAAAAGACTCGGATGTCCTTTATATAGAGACCTATTTTCTGGATGAAGATAAAGACAGGGCCAGGGACCGCTATCATCTTACAGCAAAGGAAGCCGGAAGGATCGCGCGGGAGGCGGGGGTGGGCAGACTGGAAGCCATGCATTTCTCACCGAGATATATGGATGGACCTGAGAGACTAAAAAGAGAGGCAGAAGAAGAATTCAAAAGATAATTATGATGGCACACCTGAGTGAATCATTACCGATACGATTTTTATCTGATTACCAATTTCCCCTGATTTTGAGCGGTAGCAATTACACTTCGATTTGCGGTGAAGACCTGGATGCCCGGAACAGTAACATAGTCCCCATCATCAGTTATGACTTTAACCACTCCTGCTTTCGAAATAGCTTCCAGAATAAACAAGTCGTATCCGTCAAGCGGTTGTGTAGAAAACCGTGATAATGCTGCGTCTGTAATGGTGTCATCAATTTGGAGTTCAAGTGATTGAGACATTGACTTGATCTGATCCCATGCGGTTTGCACCTCTGTGACGACATTTGCTCGTTGCGAAGTATTATTATGGCGGTATTCCTTCTTTTTCTTCTTGTCGAAGCCTGTGGTTCTGGCGAAAATCTCTAACTCGGTCTTCTCAATCAGATGTGACAGTTCAGCCAACGAAAGACCGCATCGGAGTAATTTGCTTTTCACTGAAAGAGCCTTGCTAATATATAGAGGATAGTCGTTAATCTGGTATTGTCTTGGTGGAGTATCGGCAAGATTAACTCGTGTGTAAGTAGTCCAGTACCATACATTTGAATCAACAAGGAAAAGATCATATTGTCGAGGGGTATCATTACGAAGGTCAATTACGGCTGCTTTTATCGCATATTGCACCGGCATTATAAGTTTTGAGACTGTTCCAGTAAGACGTCATCAACAGCCTTACGCATGTCCGGGTTGGAGTAATATTCCTTGGCGTTTTCTATAACTCGCTTAAGAACCGACATGCCTGTTGCGGTTAAGTTGGTTATTTTAAGAAGCCGGTTAAGGTCTTCAGGTTTAAGGTCTTTGAGCAGCTGCCCGATTGCCGAATTAAAAAAAGGAGAAGCGAATATTTTTACATTCTCAAAATCAAGTTCAACATTATTACCTGCCGATAAGTCCGGATGGATCATGTCATAGATTTTATGACCGTCTTCCAGGGTAATACAATTTTCGCCGATTATGTTGAATACATCTATTTTCATGATGTCCTCCCTCTTAAAAGATCGGTTCGTCAACAACCTCAGAAGAAAGCCGATAATATGATTCGTCGCATTGAAGAGTAATATTTACAAGCGTCCCCTCGAAAAATGAGTCCCGATTCATAAAGGTCTCCTGAGTCTCACTGATTAAAGCATAACCTTCATGGCTGAATATTTCAAGCCTGCCTTTATTAATTTTTACAAAATTTTTCAGCAGATCAAGTCCCATTCCCCGGCTTGTACCATTAGGCTTGGTCGTTGTTCCTGATTCAAAGGCCCATTTCAGACAACTTGCAGCGCTTAAAGACTTAAATCGAGAATCATCCTTAAAAAAATACCGCACATTTGAGGGGATACCTACACCGAAGTCCGCCACAGAAAGTTTCAGCACATGAAGATTCGGATAATGCTGTCCACAACTGAATATGCCGATAGGAGATTCACCATGTTCAAACGCATTAATATAAATCTCTAAAACCGTGACGACTATTGCATCCCTTAATAGACTGCTAACGTTAACCCAGCCTTTGCCAAGCCAATATAATTTTAAATAGTCAACGACGTTCCTCTTCTCAAAGGTCAAATTTTCTCTATATGGAATCGTGTTCCCTGTCCAAAAGCTGCCTCCGTGACCGAGGGAGTTTAGAAATCCGCTTTTCCCAAGATTCGAACGAATTTCTTCTCGCATAGAGTCCCAGTTGAAAGAAACCATTCCCGACCTGTTTTGTATCAACCGAGCAAGTCCTCCAAGAAAAGCGACTGCATTTTGCCTCAGGAAATAACAATATGAAAAGTCAAAGGTAACATTTAAATTGTCATCATTAACCTGATTCCAGAGAGTAAAGAGCTTGTCAAAGTCTGATAGGTCATCATTGATTGTTGGAATATAAATAGTCGTCATTACAATTCGCCTCGAAAGGCTTTAGCCAGCAAAGCTGGTGTAAAGGCGGCTAAATCAGATGATATTTCGTTCTGTAATTGCCTTGCTGCATTAGCTTTCTCCCAAAGACGACTAAACCAGACCTGCTTTTCATAAGGTGGCACCGGCACTTTGATTCTATCCAGCGACTTTAGCCCAAGTGTCCGGTTTCTTCCTGCCCCTCCCGGAGATGCATCACCTAAATCATGAAGCCCTTTTTCAGTAAGGAAGTGAAAACAGAGAAATGCTGAGGTAGCAATACCTTTTTGAGGAACACAAGTCAAGAATCGATGAGAGCCTACACGTCCATTGTCTTCATGTTTTGCAATAGCAACTGCTCCCTCCCATGCAAAAACTATATTAAAGAGCAGATCGCCTACTTCTATTGTAAATATTCTTTTTGAGCCCAGTTCCTTTCCAGTGAGCGCCGGCTTATGAAATGTGCCCTTGCCGAATGACCGTATTCCTAACTCAGGATATTGGGCTGACAGTTCGACTTTAATTGATCGGCGGACGAGAGGGGCTACTTCAGACATAGGGTGATATTCAACATCTTTAATAATATCTGCATATACGCCACGCAGCGTACCATTCAAATCCTCCTCCATTTCTAACAATCTTTGCTTGATTTCTTCGCTACGAGAAGTCTGATTTTTTATACGAACAACTATTCTCTTTTGTTCGGACAGCGGTGGGATTGGTACTTCTATAAGCTTTGCATTTTTTTGATTGAGTTTTGGCCTAATGGGTTCAGGAATAAATGAACTGTAATCAGCAAATGAAAGAGTAAAATGTAACCAATCAGCGTCTACATCATTTAACGGTCTGAGAACGTGGGCATGATTATTAACCCAGCATTTACCCGAAACTCTGTAAGATGCGGGCTTTATAGAATCGAAAAAAAAACCTCCATCCTCGGCTAACAAAACCAGTTCTTCATCAAACAAATAGCCATCAATCCATCCCTGTTGTCCATTTGCTCCATAATATTGATAAGGTCCGGGGCGTTTAGCTCTCTCGTTTCCATTAACCGGAGACCTGAAATTGTCTAAAAACTGGCAAGCAGCTTTAAACCCATTTACTCCACCAAGATTTCTCCACTCCCATCCTGGTGGTAATTTATTTCGATTCATTACCATTACTTTCTATTAATAGTTCTCTCATCTCTTTTACAATGGTTAAAAGTTTCTCTGTCTTTATCTCTACGGTTTCAAGTATCTCGTCCGGTTCTGCGTGCTCTACTTTACCCGGCTCAATTAGTCCCAAGCCTGATAGAGTCATATTGTAGTTTTTCTCTTCAATACGTTTCGCAGGAACGAGCCATGCGCGTCCTTCCTCTGTCTTGCGTTTGGGCCATTTGGTTAATAGATCGGGAAAGTCATTGCGGTATTGAGGGCCGAATTTTCGAGCTTTACTAAGAGTTGATCCATCCCCTTGCAACCGATAGAACCAGACATTTTTAGTAGGCTTACCTGTTTTCTGAAAAACAAAGAAGCAGGTTGGATTAGGAGTATAAGGCTCGAACATCCCTTTGGGAAGGGTAACAACTGCTTGAAGATCGAATTCTTTCAGCAAGCGACGCTTTACTTCTATATGGCTGCCTGAATCTCCAAACATGAGGCCGTTCGGAAATATAATACCTGCTCGCCCGCCGGAATGTAAGCTACGCATTGCATGAGCAAGAAAAAGCACATACTTGTCACCTTTTTCAATACGAAGAGACCGCTTTGCATCAGAACGTGCCCCTGAAAAAGGGGGATTTTCTAAAATCACATCAAACTGCACCTCATCCCATTTATCTTCGCTGCCGCAGATGGAGTCTCTGCGAACCATAGGTGAATGGTCAAATTGATGGAGCACGGCATTCATAGCCGCCATACGCATAATATCTGGATCGCTTTCAAAACCATGTATGGCGCCTGTTTGCAAAAAATCCCACTGCTTGCGCTTAAGTTTATCCCCAATCCCTCTGCGCACAGACAAACCATATGGACCGATTGTCTCGCGTACAAATTCAGGACTCGTGTTATTCAGCAAGATATGTTCATATGCTGCAATCAAAAATCCTCCGGTGCCACATGCCGGATCACAAATGGTTTCGCCAATCTTTGGATCAACCATTTCAGTTATTACTCGGATGAGATGACGGGGTGTGCGGAATTGTGCGGCCTTCTTTTGACTGCCGAGGTCGCTTGATAGGATTTCAAAGAGGTCGCCTTTGACATCCGCATCTTCTGCCATAAAAGAAATGGGATTGATTATATCAACAGCGCGACGCAGGGCTGCCCCATTTGGAATGACGACAGAGGCATTTTCAAATATAGTCTTTGCTCCTTGAGAGAGTAATGGGTGTTCAGCAAACTGTGGAAGGGTATCGCGTAAAGTGCGGAGCATCCGCTCGTTGTCGGGATCGGAAGTAAGCTTACTCCATCGGAGCGGCTCAAAATCTATCTCACGATTTCCAATCTTATACTTGCGGAACAGGCTTTTGTAATTGCCATTGCCTGCTTCCTTTTGCTCGACATCCATCTCTTCAAGCATTTTCAGAAAGAGCAAATAAGATATTTGCGTAACGTAGGTGATGGGATTTGAGACATTTGCCTCCCACATCACCTTGCACAGACGCTTTAGTGTATTTTGCAGTTCTCCTGAGTCCATTCTTGTCCCTTCATGCAACGAGCAGTATATTTAATTCTTCTACAAGTCTGGCAAGATTATCCTTACCGAATAATTGTTCCATGCGAACACGACCACCCCAGAGAGAAAAAGGAGGCTGGCTGAACATCCGCATTTCTATTTTATCTCCTTCCAATATGCGACGCTCTAAAAGCCGCAACATTTGGGATTGTTCAGGCTTTATGCTGTCGGAGTGTTCTGCTACCCACGTATTAAAAACATTTACGATTCTCTCTTCCCGCGTGGGGAATTTATATTGTCCTAGTGCAGCGCGGACAAAATCTGTCAGAGAGCCGGTCGGCTGCTCAAATGCCTTGCGAAGCGCTCTTTCATCAAAGTAATATTCAGGAGAGTTAAGCCTTCTTGCAAGCTCTTCCCATTCCTGCTCGGTTAATTCCTGGCCTGAGAATATTTTTTGAACGGCAGGATCAGTTTTATAAAGTTCTATGATCCTGTCTTTCCATATATCCTGATATGTCTTTCTATCTATAGCCAATCCTTCAGGTCCGACAATAATCGTCTCCCTGCGGCGGAATTCATCTTCAAGAGACCCCTCTGCTATAACGAAGAACTCGTGGGTTTTCGGTTTAGGATATGGCGGAGGTGTTGTATCAACGTCTGCTTCCGTCTCACCGGGCTGTTTAAGTCCGTAATGGGCGCTGACCTCTTTCGGGCGATGATATTCCATTCCGGGATCATCGAAGTTTTCCGTATTATCAACAAAGTCATAAATTAAGAATTCCGTTTTCCCAATTCTCGGACAAAGACGGCTCCCGCGTCCGCGCATTTGCGCATATTTAATTGCCGAGTTAGTAGGGCGCAGCATAACAAGGTTTTCTACTTCTTTATGATCATAGCCTGTATCCAGCATATCTACAGAGACCGCGATGATCGGCAAAGGATCATATTTGAACTGATCAATAATCGGCTTGGGATTTCCATTATTAGAGTAACAGGTTATCTTCTTTGCAAATTCCTGTCTGACCTGATTGGGAGAACGGTTTAATTGACCGGCAATGCGGAGACAGGCATCATCAGGTAATAATTTATTAAAAAGCCTTTCAAGTATAACAGCCTGTTTTTCAGAAACGGCAAAAACTATGGTCTTTCTCGGTCTCTCTAATGATCGTTCTTCCTCGATTCGATAATATTCGTCAATAATAAGCTTCAGCCTGTCTTCCGATTCCGCAGTGCGTCCCCAATCTCCATAAGAAATATCAGCCTCCTCCCATGTTGCCCCTTCGAAGGTCAGCCTGCTTTCGGCTAAATAGATTTTATAGTTCGCAAGGAATCTCTCACTGATGCCTTCCTGTAATGTGTAAGAGAAGGAAGGCATGCCTTCCTTCTTTGCGCTGTCCCAACAATCGAAAAAGAGATACGTGCTTTTTACAAGCTGACGTTCATGATCGCTGATCCATCGTAGTTCACCGGGATTTGGTGTTGCAGTAAGGCCGATATGCACAGCATCAAAATGGGCCAAGGTAGCTCTGTGAGTATTATAGATTGACCGATGGCATTCATCTGTTATGACCAGATCAAAATAACCATGTCCGAATCCATTTGCACCCAATTGTCCTGCAATAGTATCAAGTGTGCCTACAACAATCTGTCCTTCCAGACTTCTCTTCCCGCCGTAAAGTAACGTTGACGGCCAATCTCTTAGATAGTCATCAAAGGTTTCTTTAGCCTGCTTTGCCAGCTCAATACGGTCAGCAAGGAAAAGAACCCTTGATATGATTGCCGACTGAAACCAGCGTTTCATAAGCATCGCAATAGCAAGTGTCTTGCCTGTGCCGGTAGCCATTTCAAAAAGCATCCGGCGACGTCCGGCAATAAGCGCATCGTCAGCTTTTTCCAAGCATTGCAACTGGTAAGGGCGGGCTTCTATTTCTTCACCCTTAAAACGAAACTTCACTGGATACGGAATAGCGTTTAAACATTCTTGTAATGATCCACGCCGGTGAATCTTGAGATTGGCTCGTCTTTCTAAATCTGCCTGTGTTGGTATACCGAGAATCGGGCGGGCATCTCCTCCGTCAATGTAATCCCATAAGTAATGCTCTTTTCCATTACTCAGGAGAATAAATGGAACATTTAGAGATTGTGCATATGCCTTTGCTTGTACCTTAGCGCTATATGGATCAAGCGAGAAGCGTTTTGCTTCGATAATTGCCAACGGCTGAGTTCTGGTATTTTTCAGCAGATAATCCGCACGACCATCCGCTGACGGTTCTTCGGTGGACACCTGCGCTTTATTAAAGATATCCCAGCCTGCATCTTTAAGAAGCTGGTCAATTACCATTCTTGCATCTGCTTCGGTCGTCATTTTTGAATTAATAGTAAGTCAGTAATTAATTTACAACTTATTGTTGGAGTGGTGTCAGTAATTTTAACAGAAAGCAGACGTTTTTTTGTGGGAATAATTTTAAGTATTGGTTTGTACAATAGCAGCATGTTATTTAAGAGCTATGGAGGCAACATCTCCGTGATAAACAATGATGCAGACCCCAAGACCTTGCAACCCATCTTTTTTTTGATATACTGGGGTTAGAGGATAAATGGATTAAAAAGGAGGACTCTTTATGAGAATCGAGCTGGAAGGCAGTCTGCTTAGAATGACGCCGGAAAACGCGAGGGAAAAAGAGGAACTCAACCAGTTGTGGACCATCATAATCGGATGCATAGACGAAGGGAAAAAGCTTGTTCCTGTGGGCGAATATATCCCCGGAGTGAAGGAAGTGGCCGTATTTAATATTGAGTAGGGGCATGGCGGGCCATGCCCCTGGGCTTATCAGACTTTTTCGAACTGGTCCTTTGAGGCGCCGCAAACCGGGCATACCCAGTCATCCGGGATTTTTTCAAAAGGGGTATTAGGTTCAATACCGCCGTCAGGGTCCCCTTCTTCAGGATTATAAACATAACCGCAGACATTGCATTTCCATTTTTCCATGGTTTCCTCCTTTTTATTAATTCGGGTCTATTATATTTTTATACTGCCCCTTCTTTTTTAATGACTACACTGACTGTTTTGAAAAGGATAACAATATCAAGCCACAAATTCCAGTTCCGTACATACCATGAATCAAGGGTGACCCTGTAATCATAAGCAGTGTTGCTCCTGCCGCTTACCTGCCACAGGCCGGTAACACCCGGCGGCACGCCGAAGCAAAGCTTTGCCTGGTCTTTGTAATATTCGTCTATTTCCTGCCTGGTAACAGGACGCGGACCCACGAGGCTCATATCTCCCTTTAGTACATTAAATATCTGGGGCAATTCGTCCAGCGAGGTCTCTCTAAGAAACCTGCCGATTTTTGTAATCCTCGGGTCATTCGAAAGCTTCCAGCGATGGTCCCACTCGCTCCTGGCCTCACTGCTGTTTTCAAGAAGTGCGTTAAGCCTCTCCTCAGCATCATTATACATGGTCCTGAACTTGTAACATTTAAATGGCCTGTCATTCCTGCCGATGCGTATCTGTGAAAATATGGCAGGCCCGGCCGAAGTAGCTCTTATCACTGCAGCTATGATAATCATCGGGATGGCCAGCAGGAGAAGGAGAATACAACTCGATATCAGATCAAAAAGTTTTTTTATTAATATATTCAGGGGCCGGGCCAGATTATTTTTGACCTCAAGCCCAATTGCCTGGTCCTGGAAGAAATGCAGAAGGTTAGTTCCCAATACTGTTATTCCAAACAGATCGGGAATCAGTATAATGTTCCGGGCCTTGTGCTGGAGCTTGTTGACCAGAGATACAAATTTTTTCTTTTCATAACCCGGCATCGCAATCACGACGCTTTCTATACCGCACCTGCCGATATACTTTTGCACCTTATCCACTCCGGCATGAATTTTTATTCCCCCGATTCTTTCACCTATTTTTACGGGATCATCATCAAGAAAACCTACGACATTCAGCCCGAGATTCCTGTCTCTTCTTAATGCATTTAATATAAGTTCTCCCGTCTTCCCTGCTCCCAGGACAAGGACCTTGCTGTTGAGCAGTCCCGTATATATCAATAGTTTCTTTGCATTCGTCCTGATCACCGGAAGCACCGGGACGGCAATAATGCCTGTCAGTACAAGGACGGTCCTTGATACCTGTTCCCCTGACTTACTCAGATAGAGGATCGCAAACGTGGCCAGAGTGGAAAACAATACAACCTTCCACAACATCTTTACCTCATCCCAGAAGGAAAACCTCTTTGCGTACAGCCCCTCATACGCGAGGAAAAAGAGCCAGACCGGAAAGATCCACCAGAAAAACATAAAGTCTATCGGGGGGAATTCCGGAAACGTCCCGAAATGCGGGAGGATATTTTTTCTTGTATATAATGCCCCCTGCAGCACTGAAAATATTGTTAAAATATCTGCCGTAATCAGCAGGACCATACTCAATGTTCTTCTTATCATATTATCTGTTCTTCAGGTACTCGTTTGTATTCAAGCAGGACTTTCCATATCTTTTTTTTCAGCCCTGAATTCTGCTTATTGTAGAGATTATATGGCAAATAGGTCAATAAGACCAGACCTGTAAAAATATAGAAATATCATTGCGTGAACGATCACGAACATGTGGAAATTACGGTATTGCCGTGATAAACTGATGCAATGATTTATCTGAATAATAAGCTCGTCCCCCGGAACAGGGCGCTGATATCTGTTTTTGATCACGGGTTTCTCTATGGTGACGGGATCTATGAAACCCTCAGAGCGTATGAAGGCGTGGTCTTCATGTTTGATCAACATATGGAAAGGCTCTATCGTTCCGCTTCGCTGACAGACCTCGGTATTCCCATGTCTCCGGACGCGATAAAGCGGTCTGTATATAAAACCTTGAAAGCTAACAGGCTTTCCGATGCGGTAATAAGGATAACGGTGTCAAGGGGAGCAGGGCCTTTAGGACTGGACCCCGGCTTGTGTCCGGAACCGACCTTTGTAATATTCACCAGTCAGTTCAGAAAATACCCGGAGAAGTTTTATCTTAAAGGGGTCAGGGTCGCCATTGCCGACACAAGACGGAATTACAGTCAGGCGCTTGATCCCCGGATAAAATCCCTCAGCTTTCTTAACAATGTCCTTGCAAAAATCGAGGCAAAGAAAAAAGGGACTGATGAGGCGGTAATGCTGAATTACAGAGGGTATCTTGCTGAAGGGACGATTTCCAATATATTCTTTGTAAAGGACAGGGTCCTGTGCACCCCTTCCCTGAAGGTCGGGATACTGGACGGTATCACCAGGAGGACAATTCTCGATGCTGCGAGGGAATTACAAATAGAGACATGTGAAGGCAGTTTCAAGCCTCACGATATCCATGGGTCACAGGAGGCCTTTATCTCAAGCACCACAATGGAGGTCATGCCGGTTGCTGAGATAAGCAGTCTGAATAAATTTAAAGGGCCGGGCAGGATTACCAGGCTGCTTCAAAAGGCGTATAAGCAGAAAGTCGCAGACTATACCGGTAGGAGAGATCAATGATTAACATCCGGAAATTGATCGACCACAGTCTTCTCAGGCCTGACGCAACAGAGGCCGATATAATGCGGCTTTGCGATGAGGCGAAGAGATACGGCTTTTTTGCCGTGTGTGTACATCCTTATTATACGGGCATCGCTAAAGAGGCCCTTTTAAAGACGCGTGTGAAAATTGCGACTGTAATAGGGTTCCCCCATGGCATGACATTCTCCGTTGTAAAGGTATATGAAGCAATGCAGGCGGTCCTCATTGGCGCCGATGAACTCGATATCGTGATAAATACAGGTCTGGCAAAGTCCGGAGACTGGGAGGCTGTTAAAAAGGAAATCTCCGACATTGTCACAGCCACCCCTGAGGCATTGCACAAGATAATTATAGAAACGTGTTATCTGACTGATGATGAAAAGAAGAAGGCCTGTGAAGCTGCGATCACTGCAGGGGCCGGATATATAAAGACATCTACAGGCTTTGGCCCTTCCGGTGCCGCCATCAAGGACATTCAGCTGATAAAGGCTTTAACAAAAGGGAAAGTGGGAATAAAGGCCGCGGGCGGGATAAAGACCCTGGCGCAGGTGAAGGCATTCATTGAGGCAGGCGCTACACGGATCGGGACGAGTTCAGGAGTGGCTATCATGAAAGAGGCGCAGGGTCAATAAGTACCATAACTCCGCAGATCCGCAGGGCAGCAGTACCACAAATCGAATAAACAGAGTATTAATGACAATATTTCATGGAGAATATTAATTGAAGGTTAAACTTGCCAAGACCGCGGGGTTCTGCATGGGAGTAAGGCGGGCGATGAATATAGTCCTTGACGCTGCCAACAGAGAAAAGGGGATTTTATATACCTACGGCCCCCTTGTCCATAATCCCCAGGCCGTAGAAATGCTCAGGCAAAAGGGGGTTGAGGTCCTCGGACATGAAATGGTCTCCAATGCAACGGTGATCCTGAGAGCGCACGGGGTGGCCCCTGATGAGCGGAGGAGAATAAAAGAAGCCGGGAATATCATATGTGACGCGACCTGCCCTCACGTTGCAAAGGCGCATGCCATATTAAAAAAGGAGATAAGGGAAGGATATAAGGCAATTATTGTCGGAGACAGGGGACATGCGGAAGTGAACGGCCTGCTCGGATATGCCGAAGGGAACGGTATGGTTGTTGAAAATATGTCTGAAGTTAACAGCCTCCCCGAACTGGACAGGGCGTGCGTAATCTCGCAAACAACACAGGACAGAAGAGTATTCCTGGAAATAGTTGAAGAGGTAAAGAAAAAAATACGCGATGTGAAGGTCTTTGACACGATTTGTGATTCCACCAGCATGAGACAGAGGGAAGTCTCTGAGCTGGCCGGCGAAGTCGATGCAATGGTCATTGTAGGCGGCAGAGACAGCGCAAATACGAGGAGACTGTATGAGATATCGGTTTCTACCGGCGTACCGTCCTTCCATATCGAGGTTGAAGATGAACTTGACTATCTCGGTTTGGACAAATATGAAAATATAGGCGTCATGGCCGGGGCGTCCACACCGAACTGGGTCATCAATAAAGTAATTGACAGAATAAAGCACGTCCTGAAAAAGAAAAAGGGGAGGTTATACCGGTTATTGGAAAGCATCGGTGAATTCCTGGTAGAAAGCACATTATACCTGAGCCTCGGCGCTGTCAGCATGTGCTATTCCAGTCTGGTATTTCAGGGACTGAAACCTTCCGCCACGGTCCTGTTTATCGCCTTTTTTTATGTCGTTGCTGTGCATACATTTAACAGGTACAACGAAAGACTGAAAGACGAATTTTCCGATCCTGCGCGAACAAGATTTTTTCGGGATTATGGAAAAGTCCTGATAATCGGCGCGACAGGGGCATCTCTTGCCGCGCTGTCTTTATCGTATTTACTCGGGTTGACGGACTTTATTCTGCTCCTGTTTTCATGCCTGATGGGAGTCATATACACGATACGCATCGTTCCTGAGAAACTTCAGCCCTTCATAAAATATAAGAGACTTAAAGACCTGCCGGGGTCCAAGGATTTGCTGGTATCAATGGCATGGGCATGGGTCATCGTCCTGATCCCCATGCTGAATCAGGATATATTTTTTTCATATAAGTCTGTTGCGATGCTGGCGTTTGTGCTTATATCCGTGTTTATACGATCAGTGGTGTTTGATATTTTAAGCATAGAAGGGGACAGGATTGTCGGGAGGGAAACGATCCCTATACTTATAGGTCCGAAACAGACGCAGATCATGCTGCTTATCCTCGCGATTATAATTGGCACATTTATGTTCACGTCCTCCTTGTTCGGGCTTGTCCCTTCACTTGGATACTACCTTATATTTTCGCCCGTATTCGTGGTAACGTGTCTTTTTATTTTCCAGAAACGGAGGGTGCAGGTGAGCACGTTATTTGAGGCGATCATAGACAGCAATTTCATACTCGTAGGGTTAATTACATACTTCTGGCAGTTGCCGTAAAGAAGTCATTCAGCTTGACCATATCCTCCCTCCTATGGTAGAAAAAACACATGACAATTCAGGAAAAGCTCTCACAATTACCGCAGGTCAATGAATGTTTGAAGGGTCCTTACGGGCAAAAGTGGCTTGAATCCGGTTATAGAAAGATCATCGTCCGGTCCATCAGAGAGGTCATAGAATTAAAGCGCAGGGAGATCCTGGGCGGTTCAAACCCTGATGTATCCATTGATGCCTTAGCCGGCGACATTGAAAATAAGATCAGAAAACATTCTGCCTATAAACTGCGCCCTCTTATAAACGCTACAGGCGTCGTCAATCATACAAATCTCGGCAGGGCGATACTTTCAGACAGGGCCATTGCAAATGTCACGGCAACCGCCAGCGGTTATTCAAACCTGGAATATGAGCTCTCCAAAGGCAAGAGGGGCAAGAGATACTCCCATATAAAGGACATTATCAGGGAACTTACCGGCGCAGAAGACGCTATTGTGGTGAATAATAATGCCGCGGCAGTGCTTATATGTCTTGATACATTTGCAAAAGGAAAGGAAGTCATTGTGTCGCGGGGGGAGCTCGTTGAGATAGGCGGTTCATTCAGGATACCCGAAGTCATGCAGGCAAGCGGCGCCATCCTCAGAGAAGTAGGCACAACAAACAAGACCCATTTATCTGACTATGAAAATGCCGTCTGCGGCAATACAGGCCTTCTGATGAAGGTCCATCAGAGCAATTACAAGGTAATCGGCTTTACCGAGAAGGTCCCGATAGAAAAGCTTGTGAAGCTGGGAACGGAATTCAATATCCCGGTCATCGATGACCTCGGCAGCGGGTGCCTGATCAGTCTTGAGAAGTTCGGCATATATGGTGAGCCGACGGTGCAGGAAGTAATCAGACAGGGCGCGGACCTTGTGACATTCAGTGGAGACAAACTCCTCGGCGGTCCGCAGGCGGGCATCATTGTCGGGAAGGAAAAACTGATTCAGAAGATCCAGAAGAACCCCATGCTCAGGGCGCTGCGCATTGATAAAATGACCTTTGCCGCGCTTGAGGCGACCTTTATGCAGTATCTCGATGAAGAAAAGGCGCTGCTGGAAATCCCCACGGTAAGGATGCTGACCCAGCCGGTTGAGGTGATAAGAAAAAGGGCAGGGAAGATACTTGCTCCATTAATGAAATCCATATCGGCTCAGGCTGACCTGAAAATCGTACCCGACCAGTCCCGTGCCGGAGGAGGCTCACTCCCGGAGACGGATTTTCCAACATACGCAGTATCCGTTAAGCCATTGAATATTTCCGTAAATGCGCTTGAAGAAAGATTACGTCTTAGTGATCCCCCGGTGATTGCGAGAATACAGGGAGACGCGCTGCTTGTTGATGCGAGGACCATTCAGGACAGGGAAGTGAAGACTTTGGTACACTGCATTATTTCTGCAATAATCAATTAACAAACACGAGAGAGTATATCGAGTGCGTAGACCTTAAATAGAGAACACCTATACAGGGATTTCTTCCGGCTTCAGCCAGACGGCTTTCCCATCTTTCCATATAACAATTGGATTGCCGGCCTGTTTATGTTTCCGGAGGGCTTCACGGACACCTTGAACAAGAGCCTGAGTAATTATTTCAGGGTCAGAAAACGCTTCTTCAACCTTGTCCTTAAATTTATCTTTATCTTCCATATCGCTCCTCGATATTATGCCAGATAAGCTCATCTATAGCAATCAATTCTCTGCCTTGTCCCCCGTGAGCTATCAGCCGTGGTTCAGCTCTGGAGTTGTCATAGAAAAACCAGATATCCGCAAGCGGACGGTAAAGGGTAAAGAAATTATGAATACCGGCATGGTAACGCCTTTTGATGGTTTCTTCCGGGACGTTGTGCCCGCCCATGAGCACTCTTTCTGCAACACGGTTGATGGCAAAATCTTCACTCGGCAGCCAGAGGAAGACAAGGCGAAAGTCATAGCCCCTTTTCCGCAAACCTGCAATCCATGGCGCAAATGTAAGGCTTGACAGCGTTGTCTCAAATGCAAAGTCAACACGCTTCCTTGCAAGATAGTGAAGGCGATCAAGCATTATCCTCCCGGCGCTGAATGCGGTCATCTCCGGCTGAAAGGCGGATAGTCCCTGGGCAATTAAATCAGCGTTAACAAACTCTGTTACCTTCAACGTTCCATTTAACAAGGAAGGGGCGGTTGTTGACTTCCCTGCGCCGTTAGGCCCGGAAATGACTACAAGATGCGGGTGTTTATTGTTCACAACAGTCATAATAAAAACCTCATTAGATAAGTATACAATAACGATAACGCAAATTTTGTCGGCTTTTTTGAGAGGATAGTTGTGTGGTTTGCCGCTCGGCTGACAACATACTCCAGTTGTTCAGAGGCGATGTGATGGATATTGGGAGGATTAAATGCATGGTTGCCAGCCTGACCCTGGAACCTCATAAATCATCG
Organism: Thermodesulfovibrionia bacterium; assembly: GCA_020053105.1. Lineage (GTDB taxonomy): Bacteria > Nitrospirota > Thermodesulfovibrionia > UBA6902 > UBA6902 > UBA6902. The sequence continues at coordinate 11,583 of JAGVNU010000080.1, read as the reverse complement.
AAGATTGCAATCGTTAATAATGATGGTCAACATCGTATGGCTGCTATTGTTGAAGCACTTAAACAGAATCCTATGTTAGCTAATGAGACTATTTCCGTAGTTTTTTTCCCATTTCAAGATCTTGACCGTATGCAACAAATGTTTTCCGACCTTAACCGTACTGTAAAAGTAACATCAAAATCTTTAAATATTCTTTATGACCACAAGGATTTATTAGGGCAGTTGGTACTGGAGTCAGATGAACTGGGCCTCTGGCTTGTCGGTAAATTTCGGAGGAATATATATGATGACTGGCGTCTGCCCTCAACGGTGGATGGCGTATATGTTTGTGCATTGGGGGGTCAGGCTTAAAATTAAGTTTCTTTAATCGTAGTAGTCAAGGCAAGGGTTATGGAAATATCTTGTAAATGTCTTTGCGATGTGCAATACGCTGGCAGATTATCAGGTTGTTTTGCTTATCAATTGTGAGGCCGATTCTATAATTGCCTATCCGGATTTTATATTTGTCCGCATATCCTGTCATCTGTTCAACATATCCCAGTTCAAAAGGATTTGCAGACAGCAGCTCTTTAAAAACGATTCTTTCTGCCCTGGTTTGTATGTCTTGAGGTAATTTTGAAAGCTCTTTCAGGAAGCGTTTTGTGTACTCAATCTTCCACATTGTGTTTCAGCGATTGATAATAATTTTTTGCCTCTGCTATGGATAGCCTTTTATCGTCTTTAACTTCATCCATCAGTTTCGACAACCCGTAGTTTTCTATCAACTCCTCTAAAAGGTCAAACTCCTCAATCGGTATTTGAACGGCAACCGGTTTCTGTTTTTCGTCAAGAAGTATTTTTTTGTGGATTTTCAGCATACTTTTGTCCCTCACTTTTTGTATTATTGTAGCATAAACTTCCCCCAATGATTCTTCAGTGGAGGAGAAAGAGAAGGACTCTAGAATTTATTCTTTACTATGAACCGTTACGTAATTCTCGGAACAGCAGGACATATCGACCACGGCAAGAGCGCTCTTGTGAAGGCCCTTACAGGCACTGACCCTGACCGGCTCAAGGAAGAAAAGGAACGCGGCATCACGATTGATCTGGGTTTTGCGGACCTGGCCTATCCGGGCGGGCTGAAGGTGGGCATTGTGGACGTGCCCGGTCACGAGAGGCTTATCAAGAATATGCTTGCAGGCGCAGGCGGCATAGATATTGTCCTTATGGTCATTGCCGCTGATGAGGGAATAATGCCTCAGAGCAGGGAGCATCTGGATATCTGCAATCTGCTCAAAGTTAAAAGAGGACTCATCGTAATTACCAAATCAGACCTTGTTGAAGAAGACTGGATCGGGCTTGTCCGGGATGAGGTCAATAAATTTGTACAGGGGACTTTCCTTGAAGGCGCGGAGATGGTTGCCGTGTCTTCAAAGACCGGCCATAATATCGACCTTTTAAAAGAGAAGATCGAAGAGCTTGCCCTGCACGTTGAGCCCAAGTCAGTAAACGGAGTTTTCAGGCTGCCGGTGGACAGGATATTTACCCTCAAGGGCTTCGGCACTGTTATTACCGGCACTGCGATTTCAGGCAGCATATCAGTTGATAAACCCGTTGAGATACTCCCAAAAGGCCTTAAGACCAAAGTAAGGGGCCTCCAGAGTCACGGCGAGACTCTTAAAACCGCTTACGCAGGACAGAGGGTTGCCATAAATCTTCAGGGCGTCTCAAAGGACGAGGTCCAGAGAGGTGACGTAATAACCGTACCGGACAGGATCAGGACAACGTATGTCATTGATGCGGACCTTAGCATGTTAGGGGACACATCTTTGAGCGCGCTTAAAAGCAGGAGCCTGGTACATTTTCACACCGGCACGACCGAGCTTGTCGGAAGGATCATTATATACGGCAGGGACGAGCTTAAACCCGGAGACAAGGCCTATTGCCAGTTAAGATTTAAGGAGCCTATAGCAGTTATGGCCGGCGACAGATATATTGTCAGAAAATTTTCTCCGCTTGTAACAATCGGCGGGGGATCAATCCTGGACACATCACCGGGACGCAGGAGAAAAGATGAACGCGTAAGGGACCTTGAAATACTTGAGCAGGGGGGCCTGAAGGAAAAACTCTCTCTCAAGATCAGACAGAGCGGACTGAATGGCACAACTCAGGATGAACTCATTGGATGGATCAAGGCGGAGATACCTGATATCAGAGCGGAAGTAAATGCCCTTATCAAAGACGGTCTGGCAATATCCTGCGAGGGGCGGGTCTTACACAAAGATGCCGCTGATGATTTTACTAAAAAGGCCGTGTCTGCCGCAGGCGGCTTTCACAAGGCCAACCCGCTGAAGCCGGGCATGTCTAAAGAAGATTTAAGGGCCGTTTTCACCGGGCTCGATCAAAGACTCTTTGAGTCCATGCTGGACCGCGTTGATCAGATTGTAATTGAAAAGGAACTGCTGCGCTTAAAGACCTTCAGAATATCTCTCAGCGAGGACAAGAAGGTTTTGAAGGACAAAATCATGAAGGTCCTTGAACAGTCGGAATTCCAGCCCCCGTCAAAAGATGAGCTGGCAGCAGCGGTGTCAATCAAACCGCAGGAAACCGGCGAATTGTTAAAGATCATGGCTTCTGAAAAAAGCCTCGTCAGGATAAATGATTCATTGTATATACCGATGGGCAATTATACGAAGATGATTGAAGGCCTGCAGAAGTTCTTTATCTCAAAGAGTGAAATGACGGTCGGAGAATTCCGCGATATCTTAAAGACCTCAAGAAAGTTCGCCCTCCCGTTTCTGGAATATCTGGACAGCAACAAGATTACGCTCAGGGTTGGGGAAGTGCGGAAGTTTCTGAAGAAGCAGCCATAAGCCTCGGCTGAATACCGTCCTCTGATTACTTTTTCACTTCGTCATCTTATCCAATATCTGCCCCAGCTCCCTGATCTTCTCCCCGTATCCTGCCCAGTCCCCCTGTCGCTGCATCTGCAGGGCCTTTTCATAAACCCGCATTGCGTCTTTAGCAAGAGTATCCGGAGCCCCCTGGGCCTGTTGTCCGCCTATTTTATCTGCTGACACCGGAATCTCCCTGCCTTTATAAAACAGGCGCTGCAGGGCGAGTTCAAGGTTTTCTTCCATTACCACATCATTCTCATATGCGACAACGACCCTGCGCAGCTCGGGCAGGCCGACTTTGTCTGAGGCAGCGAGATACAACGGCTGCACATAAAGCAGAGAATCTTCTATCGGGACTATAAGCAGACTGCCCCTGATGACCTGGGAGCCCACCTGCCCCCACAATGTAATCTGCTGTGAGATATAGGAGTCCTGGTCAATACGGGCGTTTATCTGGGCCGGGCCGAAGATCAGCCTGTCACGAGGAAATACGTATACAATCAGCTTCCCGTAATCAGGCATATCGCAGCGGGCAGCCATCCACGCGGCAAGGTTGTCCCTCTTTGAAGGCGTATATGGTATGAGCAGGATGTATTCCTCTTTATTATCTCCGGGCAGTTTCATGATAGTGTTATAAGGGTCCATCGGTTTATCGCTGTAAGAAGGGATCTCCCACAGGTCCTCCTTGTTGTAAAAGACCTTCGGGTCTGTCATGTGATAAGATGCAAACATGCGGGCCTGGACCTCAAGCATGCCCTGCGGATAGCGGATATGTATTATTAAATCACCGGGCATCCCGGAAAGGGGACTGAACAATCCGGGAAAGGCGCGCGAGTAAACTTTCACCATTATATCTTCGGGATCACTTATGTAAAATTTAATGTCGCCGTTGTACGCGTCGATTACCGCCTTGACGGAGTTTCTGATGTAATTGATATTGCTGTTATACGGCAATGAATACGGCAGGTTTCTTGAAATCGTATAGCAGTCCATGATCCAGAAGAGTCTTCCCTCCTTTGATACAACCATGTAAGGGTCTGAATCATAGAGGAGAAAGGGGGCGATCTTCGCGATCCGTTCATTAATGTTCCTGTACAGCAGTATCCTGCTCTGGTGGGTTATGTCGGAAGACAAAAGAATCTTTGAAGTATTGAACTTTGCGGCAAAGACAGAACGGCGGAAATAAGATGACAGCTCAATGCCCCCATTGCCGTTATACTTGGTGTAGATATTTTCATTGGCAGTGGGATAACTGAACTCCTGGACCTTTGTCTTTACTATCACATAATCATTCGGGATCTCCCCGTAATATATCTCGGGCCTGGACACCTTTATGTCAGCTGAGGAGACAGGAGGGATGTCCTTGATGATAAATTCCGGCAGGCCCTCTTTTGTTATACTGCTGACAGGGCCCATTGCAAGTCCGTTGCCGTGAGTAAATACGAGGCGCTCATTGATCCATGATTTACTCGGAAGGTCGCTGTACGAGAGTTCCCGCGGGGACAGCATGACCTGCTTGTATTCGCCGTTAATCAAATACCTGTCATTATCGACATCTATAAACTTGTAGTAGGTCCTGATCTGCTGAAGCTGGCTGTATGTCCTGAGCAGGGGATTGTTGTCCCATAGCCTGATGTTCTTGATAGTCGCGTCGTTTTTTGATATGTCTTCAGCATCAAGCTTATATGCTACGTCAAAGGGTTTTAACTCTATCCGGTCAAGATCATACCCGAATCTCGTGAACTTGATGTTGCTTTCAATGTAGGGCCTTTCAAGTTCAAGCTCATTGGGTGCGACTTTAAACTTCTGAAGCAGCGGCGCGTAGATAATCATTCCCCCGGAATAAACAATTGCGGTGATGAAAGCCGGAATTACGACCCATCTGTATTTACCTTTTATCAGCGCGAATATAAAGAAGACACAGGATACCGCCGTCAGCACAACGAGAAGCCGAAGGGTAAAGAGCTTTGCATAGATGTCCGAGTAACCGGCGCCGTAGATGAGGGCGTTACCGGAAAATAACAGCCTGTATGCGTCAATATAAAAATTAAGGGCCAGAATGCCGAATACAAATATTCCCATGACCCCGACATGTTTTCTGACGCCGGGGTGCAGAGACACGCTTTTCTCTGATATGGAGACGCCGCCCCTGAGGAAGTAATTTAACATTGTTGCCGCTGCCGTAACGACGACTGTCAGTGTGGCAAAGCTTTTAATCGTAGTTATCACAGGGAGAGTGAAAAGATAAAAGCCTATGTCCCTGCCGAATACAGGGTCCTTCATTCCCACATCGAGACGGTTGATAAACAGCAGGACCTCTTCCCACTTTGAGGCCCCGAACAATGCGACAAGGATGGATATAATAAAGCCTGCGGCGAATGTTAAGAGTTTGACCGGTTTATCGACAGTAAGCGTTTGTACAGGATTAATGGTATCACCGAAAATGTGGAGATTTCTGAGAGGGAAATTAATTCTGTTTGCCGCGTATATGTTTAATAAATAATAAACGAGGAATACAGCGCTGAACGCCAGGGCGGTCTTGACCTTTGAGGAAAGCACGGTACTGAAGACACCGGGAAATCCCGTCTCCTCAAAAAACAGCCAGTCGATGTAGAAATTAAAGGCAGCGGAACTCGCCGACAATAAGATCAGACCAGCTATAAATACAAATAACAGGAAACCGATGCGCTTATTCATCTAACCTGTCTTATGTGTTGTCTCTTTCTTTTAATTCCGAAACAAGCGGCATTTCAGAAAAATGGATTTCACCTAATGTCTTCAATACCTTGTCCGCATAACTGCGGTCCCCGCCCACATAGGAATATAGCGCGTCTTCGATGTTTTTTGATTTCATCAGATATTTTTTCAATACATATGTCCCAGACGCGATATTGTTTGATATCAGATATAAATCCTCTCTGTCACGCAAGATCCCCTCTTTTTTCAGCTCACCCATCCATACTGCAGGCAATACGCCCATAAGGCCCACTGCCCCTTTTTCACTTTCCACGCCCGGATTGAAATTGGATTCCACAGCGCATATCGCCAGTATCAGGTTCGGGTGAGAATGCCTCAACGCTTCTTTGTATATTTTCAGCAAAACATGCTCCGGTGATACAGACCGGTCCTTCATCCATTTAATGACCGCAGGATTTGCATCTGCCGTTTTATTAGATTCCTGAATACTATTATTTTCAAGCGGCTGTATGTTTTCCAGCGGTTCTGCGGCATTTGCAGACACAGGTTCGACGGTATTCACGCTTATAAAAGCATATACCGCAGCGATAAACATACACAGTGTCAATAATTTAAGCAATACCATCCATTTATATTCCACCATGATGTGACTTTTCAATCTTTTCTTAAGCATAGTTACCTCCTTGATTATACCGGGGTAGGGTAATGTCGTTATAGTGGGATAACGATTGTATATCACATAACGCCGTGTATGTCAAGCTCGCCGCAGCGCGCCCGATCCACAATTCCCGCCCTCTATTTCTTTTTTTTATCAGATTAATGTATAGTATTCCGCTGCCTGAATTAAAACGCGAATGTCCGGAAGAGCGTGAACGAGAATGATAATGGGCCATTCCATCTGTTTCAACTGCCTGGGCTGTTTGAACCGATAACAACTTGTTCCGGAAGAAAGAGGAGTGCATGTCGGAAATGAAATTGTCTTTACTGGATAAAAAGATTGCGCAGTTTTGTGACAGCTCAAGGGAGTTATTGACAGATATCCATACCCGGAAAAAGGGTGGAAGCAAGGGTACGTCAGCTCACTTAAAAAGGATGCAGAAAACCATCTCCATACCAGACCCGGATGCCGAGCTGCTCGATGAGGAGCCTTTCGAATTATAAGATGATCCAGGTAAACAATTTAGATAAAAGCTATGGCCGGCAGGCCATTTTTGATAAGGCGGGGTTTATCCTCAATCCAGGAGAACGCGTCGGCCTTGTCGGCAGAAACGGGCACGGCAAGACCACGCTCTTTAAAATGATACTGGGGCAGGAGCACCCTGATTCAGGATGCATCAGTATTCCAAACGGATATAAGATAGGGCATCTGTCCCAGCATATCAGCTTTTCCGGGGACACGGTGCTGAAGGAGTCGTGCCTGAGTCTCCCGCATAACGACGACGGCATTGATGAGACATATAAGGCGGAAACCATTCTTATGGGGCTCGGGTTTGCCCTGGATGATTTCAGTCTCAATCCATTGGATTTATCCGGCGGGTACCAGGTCCGTCTGAACCTTGCAAAGGTGCTTGTCTCGGACCCTAATCTCCTCCTGCTTGACGAGCCTACCAACTATCTTGATATCGTCTCTCTTCGCTGGCTCACACAGTTTTTGCGCAACTGGAAGAAGGAACTGATAATCATTACCCATGACCGTGATTTCATGGACGGTGTGACTACACACACGATGGCCATACACCGGTGCAAAATGAGGAAAGAGGCCGGCCCGACCGACAAGGTATATCAGCAGCTGCTGCTGGAGGAAGAGATACACGAAAAGACCAGGGTAAATGATGATAAGAAGCGCAAAGAGATAGAGGAATTCATAAACAGGTTCAGGGCAAAGGCAACAAAGGCCAGGGCTGTTCAGTCCCGAATAAAGGCCTTGCAGAAAAAAGACCGCCTTGAAAAACTGACAGAGATAAGGGACCTTGACTTCTCATTCAGATCAGCGTCTTTTACAGGGAAGCAGCTTATGGAAGTCAATGACTTGTCTTTTTCATTTGACGATGACGGCCTTCCACTGATTGACGGATTGTCCTTTTCAGTTGGAAAGAAGGACCGTATAGCCATTATCGGTAAAAACGGCAAGGGAAAGACAACGCTGCTGAACCTGCTTGCAAAAGAACTTAAAACCCAAACGGGCGCTGTCAGTCATCATGACCAATTGCAGATGGCATATTTCGGACAGACCAATATAAACCGCCTTAACCTTCACAAGACCATTGAGGAAGAGATTATGGATGTGCATCCCGAAGGCAACCGGGGCGCGGCCCGCAAGATATGCGGCATTATGATGTTCCCAGGGGACAACGCGGTAAAAAAGATCAGTGTCCTCTCCGGAGGAGAAAAGAGCCGTGTGCTGTTAGGCAAGCTGCTTGTCAGCCCCTCCAACATGCTCCTGCTCGATGAGCCGACAAACCATCTTGATATGGAATCCAATGATTCCCTGGTTGAGGCTTTGAATGAATTTAACGGCTCTGTAATTATAGTGACCCACAGTGAAATGATGCTCCACGCGCTGGCCACGCGCCTGATTGTCTTTGATGACGGGAAGGTGACTTTATTTGAAGGCACGTACCAGGACTTCCTTGACCGTGTCGGCTGGAAGAGCGAGAATGATTCCGGCGTCTCCAGCATCAAAAAAACTAAGTCCGGAAATAATTCCGTTAATAAAAAACAGCTCCGGCGTGAGCGCGCAGAGCTGCTGAAAAGAAAAACAGCGGCAATGGGCGCCCTGCAAAAGGGCATGGATGAAGCGGAAAAAGAAATTGTAAAGCTCGAAGAAAAGATCGAACATGAAAACCGTGAAATCATAGAGGCCTCCCTCAGGGCTGACGGGGAAGCCATCAAAATACTCACAAAAAAACTCCACGATTCAAAATCCAGACTCGAATCTCATTTTACAAAGCTTGACCTGCTCCGCACGGAGATTGAAGGCAGGACAAAAGACTTTGAGGAAGAGTTGGAAGGTTTGCTTACCGTTTAAAAGTGACGCCATAGTTACCCTGCAAAAAGAGCATAGTCCTCGTGCGTGATGTTTAGACCAAATAAAAACGTAGGGGCGGGGTCTTCCCGCCGCTGGGGATGTTAATTATCGTGACAGTTACGGCGCGAGCCATCCCAGGCCATCGTTCAATACGTATTTGCGGGCATCGGCCGACGCAGCTGTGAAACTTTCCGATACCATATGTAGTATCATATTGCATGATACAAACCAGGGAAACAAAAACGATAGTAACCCACAATGTCAAAGATTTTAAGGGGGTGGATAAATTTGGAATGAGAGCGATACCACCGAGAAAATTATTGGAGGAAATAAAATGAGCGCATTAAGTTTGAGATTACCTGATTCGATACAGGCACATCAGAGAGATTGCAGGCAAAGAAGGCGTATCAATTAACCAGTTTATATCTTCGGCAGTTGCTGAGAAAATTTCGGCAATCATAACTGAAGAGTATTTACATCAAAGAGCAAAAAGGGCAAAGAAAGAAGACTTCAGGAAGATACTGGATAAAGTTCCAGGCAGAAAACCTCTTCATGGAGACGAAATATAAAAATGCCCGATCATGCGCTGTATTGAACGATCTCGGGTGAAGCAAAGGTAAAGCGCCCTCCCTAAAACTGCGGGGGTTGAAGCGATGGGTATTTATTCTACAGACTCGTTATGTTTAAGGACCAATGACTAAAACGTGGCTTTCGATATTTTTTATAGTTTTAATATGGTCAGGCATTAACCCAAAGGATTTTTACACATGGGTACTTGAAGTAATGCCTGCATTAATTGCTTTAGTATTATTGATTTTCACTCAGAGAAGATTTAGATTTACTAATTTAGCATATGCATTGATTTTGGTGCATTGCATTATATTGATGATTGGCGGGCATTATACATACGCAGAAGTCCCATTATTCAATTGGCTGAAGGATGTATTTGATTTAGGACGAAACAATTACGACAAAGTCGGACACTTTGCGCAGGGCTTTGTCCCTGCGATAGTAGCACGCGAGATTTTGATTAGAAATAAAGTGGTAGGGAATAAATATTGGCTTATTACCTTTGTTATCAGTATATGCCTTGCATTAAGTGCAATTTATGAACTCATCGAGTGGCTGGTTGCTGAATTAAGTGGCGAGTCAGCAGAAGCATTTTTAGGAACTCAGGGATATATATGGGATACACAGTCGGATATGGGCTGGGCATTGATAGGTATTTTATTATCATTGTTATTATTAAGTCATTATCACGATAGACAGCTTGAGAGCATGAAAACATAACAATTGCGTGCACGGTGAACGAGAGCAACAGGACACACCACAAGCGCAAGCCGGGGCTTTTTGGAAAGCGCAGTTCTCACCCGGTTCCACATTTCCCGCATCTTCAGGCCCTGAGGTAGTGTCAAGAATTTTTCGTACAGAACCCTGGATAGACGCAAATTGCTCCGTTATATTGAACATTATAAATGAGACGGTTATAATTGCATTAAGAAAAAACAGGCATTGATAATGTCCCTGATTTATACCCTCTTCACCTGAAAGCGAGGACCGATGAAAAAGAAAATTGTTCTGGCCATAGCCGGACTGGTGCTGTTGATCGCCGTGCTTGGCGGCATTAAGGCGCTGCAGATCAGCAGGATGATCAAGGCCGGCAGCCAGTTCGTCATGCCGCCTGAACCGGTCACCACTGCCAGCGTCAGATCCATGTCCTGGGAAACTGTACTTCCTTCCATAGGGAGCCTGACAGCAGTACAGGGAGTCACCATCGCCGCAGAACTGCCGGGAAAAGTAATGGAAATTGCCTTTACTCCCGGTTCCGGAGTCAATAAAGGAGATTTGCTGCTGCGTCAGGACACTTCCTCGGAGGAAGCCCAGCTTCCGGGCGCAGAGGCGTCCTTGACACTTGCGGTCAGTAATCTGTCGCGCGCAAAATCACTTATTGCTGAAGATATGATCTCCAGGTCACAACTCGACACTACCCAGGCCAACTTCCAGCAGGCGCAGGCTGCAGCAGACAACCTGCGCACCCAGATCGCCAAAAAAACAATCCGTGCACCGTTCAGCGGACGTCTCGGGATACGGCTGGTCAATCTGGGGCAGAGCCTTCGCGAAGGAGATGCGATAGTTTCGCTGCAGACACTCAGTCCGATCTACGTCGATTTCCAACTGCCGCAACAGAATCTTAATCAGGTCCGTCAGGGTTTGCCTGTACGGGTGACTGCCGATGTTCTTGCTGACCGGGAGTTGACCGGCAAGATCACTGCGATCAATCCACAGGTAAACGCTGCCACCCGGTCCATCGGCGTGCAGGCAACGCTGCAGAATGCGGAGGAACTGCTTCGTCCGGGGATGTTCGTCAGTGCCGAAGTGCTGCTTCCGAAATTGCAAACAGTACTTTCGGTACCGGCTACGGCTGTACTCTACGCGCCCTTTGGCGATTCGGTCTTCATTGTAGAGGAGAAAAAGACGGATGACGGTAAAAAGCATCTTGCATTGCGCCAGCAATTCGTACGGCTCGGCGAGAAGCGCGGCGACTTTGTCAGCGTACTCTCCGGGGTAAGCGCAGGAGAAAGTGTGGTCAGCACCGGGGTCTTCAAGTTCCGTAATGGACAGGAGGTAGTTGTCGACAACAGCCTGGCCCCTGAGTTCAAGCTGGCCCCAAAGCCGGAGAATAACTGAAAAGATGACATTCACCGATCTCTTTATCCGCCGCCCTGTGCTGGCGATAGTCATAAACCTGCTCATTATCATCGCCGGTCTGCAGGCAATCCGCACTCTCAATGTACGTCAGTACCCGCGCAGCGAGAATGCCGCTGTCACCGTAACTACTGTCTATGTCGGCGCCAGTGCCGAACTGGTGCGGGGTTTTGTTACTACCCCGCTGGAACGGGCCATTGCTGCCGCTGACGGGATCGACTATATCGAGTCACAGAGCAGCCAGGGTCTGTCGACAATCAATGTGCGGCTGAAACT
>JAGVNU010000061.1 GCA_020053105.1 Thermodesulfovibrionia bacterium | reverse complement strand
ATGTCACTGGGAGAACAGGCCGGACTTGCCTCCGCATATTATATTGAGAACGGAAGATATCCACATGAAGGGAGAAAATAAATTGCGCATACTACTTGTAAAACCCCATCCACAGCTTCTCATAGCAAAACGCCTGCAGGAAGGTTTTCTGCATCTGGAACCTCTGGAGCTTGAGATAGTCGCGGGCGGAGTGCCTGCGGACAATAAAATCGTCATCTGTGATCTCGGTATTGAGAAAAGTCCCATGGAGGCGTTTCATAATTACCTGCGTGAATTAAACCCGGATATTGTCGGATTTACCGGGTACAGTTCGCAGTCAGCCCTGGTCAGGGAGCTCGCTGCAATCGTGAAGAAGCATAATCCTTCTGCAATTAATGTGGTGGGCGGCATTCATGCTACAATCATTCCCGCGGACTATGCAGTGGAGGCCATTGATATTATTGTGCGCGGTGAGGGGGGAACGACCTTTGGTGAAATTGTCAGACGTTTTAAAGCGGGTATGCCACTTCATTTCGGGGATGTATCACTGTCGCCCCGTGAACCGGACTTTAAAGAAAAGGCCGCGCTGCCGCCTCCGCTATTCCCTGAAGTACACAATATCCCGCGTCCGCGCAGGGACCTTGTTCAGCGGTCGAGGTATTTTTGCGTATGGACCGCGGCCCCTGAAAGAAGGCTGGCCACCATTTTCCCGCCGACAGCGAGTGTCCGGACATCGACCGGATGCGCGTTTAACTGCTCTTTCTGCGTGGTGCATCACATCATGAATGGCAAATACCTCCAGCGAAAGCCTGAAGACGTTGTTGACGAAATCGCGAATATAAAAGAAGACAACATTTACTTTGTTGACGATGAGACTTTCCTGAATAATAAACGGCTGACCGAGATTGCAAACCTGCTTTTGCAGAGGGGTATAAAGAAGAAATATATAAGCTGGGCCAGGAGCGATACGATTGTCAGGCATCCGGAGCTTTTTGAGCTTTGGAAAAAGGTTGGGCTGGATGTTGTCTATGTGGGCCTTGAGTCCATGTCAGGGACCCGGCTGGACAATTACAACAAGCGCACGAATGTTGAGACCAACAGAAAGGCGGTCTCTATTCTTAGGGGACTGGGCATCACCCTTCACGCGAGCTTCATAGTTGATCCGGATTTCTCAGTGGAGGATTTCAGGGCCCTGGAAAAAGAGATTATGGCGGTCTGCCCCGCTGAGGTCACATTCACAGTGCTATCACCATCCCCCGGCACAGAGCTCTGGCACAAACATAAAGGGGATTACATCTGCGATCCCTATTTGTTCTACGACTGTATGCACTCGGTGCTGCCTACAAGGCTAGGTCTTAAGAAATTCTATGCCCACTTTGCCCGGCTGTCGAGCGTTGCCTTACGCGCCAATCCCCTCAGGGTGAATAAAGTGAAGGTGCCGTTCAGGGAGATGGTAAAGGTCATTTACCTGGGCACGAAGTATATCTTTGCGCTGAGAAACATTTACAAGGACTATCCTCCGGATATGTATGAATATATTCCAGACCATAAAACATGAGACCGCTGATTTCAGCAATAAAACAGCGGTCATTGACGGTGAACGCAGTATCTCTTATGAGCAGTTGATTTCATCTGCGGAGCTGCTTGCTGCTTCGTTAAAGAAGGCCGGTGTCGGCCCGTATGACCGTGTGGCCCTTCGCTGTAAGGACAGCATTGAATACATTGAGGCCAGTCTGGCGGTTTTGTCCCTGTCCGCTGTCATGGTGCCGGTTGCCGTAGAGCACACAGAGGAAGAAGTCAACGGGATACTAGAGAGTATCGCGGTACATTATCTTGTCTTTGAAAAAGGCCCTTATGATAATGCGGGCTCGGATAGTCTCGATCTGATAAACTTTTCCCAAAAGGAATTCCGCATATTAAACAGGGGGCAGCAGAAGGAACCGGATGCGGAATATTACAAAATCAATCCCGCCTTTATCAGGTTCAGCTCCGGCACCACCGGGGCCAGCAAGGGAGTTGTGTTATCGCATGAGGCCATTCTTGATAGGACCTCCGCGGCTGACAAAGGGCTCCGAATAACGCAGGACGACACAGTACTCTGGGTCCTGTCCATGAGTTTTCATTTTGTGGTGACCATACTGCTTTTTCTGCGCCGGGCCGCGACAATTGTACTTTGCAGCAATCTCTTCCCCGAATCATTGATTGCCGGTATATCGAGACATAAGGGCACTTTTATCTATGCGTCGCCGTTTCATTATAATGCACTGGCCCACATGGAATCACTCTCAGCGGAATCATTGCAGAACATCCGTCTTGCTGTTTCAACTGCAATGAAACTTCCTGAAAACATAGCTCAGGGCTTTCGTGAAAAGTCCGGCATTGAATTAAGCGAGGCCTACGGCATCATCGAAGTCGGGCTGCCGTTTATAAACCTTTCCCCTGATGAAAGCAAAAGGAGTTCTGTTGGCAAGTCCCTGCCTGACTATGAAGTGGAGATCGTCAACAGGGACAAAGACGGGGTCGGGCAGATATATATTAAAGGGGAAGGCATGCTGGACGCCTATTATTCCCCATGGCAAAACAGGGAGGGCATTCTCAAAAATGGATGGTTTGACACCGGGGACCTGGGCAGGCTTGGTCCTGGCGGGTACCTGACCATAGTAGGCAGGGAAAAGGACGTTATCAATTTTGCGGGGATGAAGATATTCGCCCAGGAAGTGGAGACGGTCATCAATAATTTCCCCGGAGTAAGGGAATCATATGTGTATGGTGAGGACCACGCGATATACGGCCAGCTGCCAATGGCAAAGATCGTCTTACAGGATGTGGCCGGTTTATCAACTGATGATTTAAAAAAGTTCTGTTACCGGAAGCTGGCTCAGTACAAGGTCCCCAAGGGTTTTGAGACAGTTGATTCCATTCCCAAAACAGCAAGCGGGAAGATTAAGCGATGAGAGTATTATTTGTCCATCCATTTGGCTCAAACTGGATTGAGGGAAGGCAGGACATGATCCTTTTTGCCAACCGCAGCGCGCCAATAGGTATTCTTTCTATAGCGGCTTTTCTGATGAAGAAAGGTATTGAAGTTGACATCCTCAATTGTACCGGCCCGGTCAAGCTGATCGGAACAGAAGAGACCATAAGCCGTGTCAGGACATTCAGGCCGGAGTACATAGGTTTTACGTCAACCACCTCCAGCTTCCCCGATGCATACAGGCATGCGGAGGAGATCAAGCGGCTTTTCCCGGATATCAGGATTGTCTTTGGCGGCGTCCATGTATCCGCACTGAGAGAGGCTATCCTTGAATCCTTTCCTGCCATAGATTATGTGATAACAGGCGAGGGGGAAAAGTCCATGTCAGAGCTTGCCGCCGGTGTTGCCCCCGATAAAATACAGGGACTGATCTATCGCAGCGCCGCGGGGATACAATCCAACGGTTTCCGGACGGACTTGTGTGAGCTTGATGACATACCGTTTCCGGCCTACCATAAACTGGAAGGTTATCCTGAGGCTTACCATCCGCCGCTTTTTAACTACCCGAAGGCCCCCTGTTCAACCATCATATCCAGCCGGGGCTGTCCCTACCAATGCTCATATTGCGACCGTTCGGTATACCGCAGGAGTTTCCGGTATAACTCTGCGGGGTATCTCTATGAACACATGGCATATCTGAAAAAAGAATTCGGCGTGCGGCATATATTCTTTTATGATGACCTTTTTACCTTTAACCGGAAACGTATCGAAGAGTTCTGCGCGATGCTTCGCAAAAAACCGCTTGGCATGAGCTTTAACTGCGCCGTGCGTGTGGGGCATGCGGATAATGACCTTCTCCAAATGCTGAAGACCGCCGGGGCCTGGATGGTAAGCCTCGGCATAGAGTCGGGAGATCCGGAAATGCTAAGCAGGCATAAATCAAATGTGGACCTGGGAGAGATGAAAAAAACCGTGAAGCTCATTCAGAAAAACGGGATCAGGGCCAAGGGGCTTTTTATGATGGGGCTTCCCGGCGAGACAGAGGAAACCATTAAACGCACCACTCAATTTATAAAGGAATTAGAACTTGATGACCTCAACATGACAAAATTTGCGCCCTTCCCCGGAGCGCCTGTATACAAGACTATTCAGGAAGAAGGGGTCTTTAATGAAGACTGGGAATTAATGAATTGCCTGAACTTTGTCTTTGTCCCAAAGGGAATCGAATCAAAGGAAAGACTGGAAGAACTTTACAAGCAGTTTATAAAGGGGTTCTATACCAGCACAAACTGGGTAAGAAAGTTCTGGCCACTGATGTTTAAGTCCCCTGATAGTACATTCAGAATGTTGAAAAACCTGCCTTCGTTTCTGAGGATCAGGAATGATTTCAGGCCGAAGGGCAAGAATTAATCAATATGAAATTACATAAGAAAAGACATACCAACAAGAAACTTGCTCGAGTTCAGCGGTTCATTGGGGTCGGCGGTGTTGGCGTTTGAAATATGATGCAGCCGGTAGTTGAAATTAAGCACGGTCTTTTTATCTATGAAGTAATGTATCCCGGTGCCTGTCTGATAGTTCCCGTTTAATTCCCTGCCCATGCCGGAGACATCAAGGTTTGTATAAACCAGTCCTCCTCCGGCAAATACGTATGGGACTATCTTTTCCGATGCCGTGAAGTCCCAGCATGCGAGGAGGTTTATCCCAGCCATTATAGCGCCCTGAGGATCAAAGACTGCTGAGAAGGGGAGTTCAAGCATAATTTCATGCCGCACCTTGTACCATGATTTACCGCCTTCCTTTGTTATAAAGTGACCGTATTGCAATATAAGATCAAACTCGCGGACCCTTTCCTGTGTGTCCCCAAAGTTTGTGTGCGTATTCCCATAGCCGCCCAACAGTGTCCAGTGACTCTTGGCATTGCTGAATCCCAGGGGCTTTCCCTCTTGCGCATTAGAGCCGGCAGGGAAAAAGGTGATTAATAGCATGAAGGCCGCAGCATAGGGGAAAACTGTTTTATTCAGGGATGTATGTTTTGACATGGGTCTTAAAATGGAACAGTTAATAATAATAATCTGCCCATTTATTTTCAAGCAGAGAGGGGACAGGCACGAAAAAATTCTGGAGACGCTTTCCAATGATTGCATCCGGCATAGTATATCTGATATCTTTTATCTTGATATGAGACTGTTATATAAATACCGTCAGGAAGAACGGGGCAATATTTTGCTCCTGCTTCTGATGCTGCTTGTTGCAGCCGGAATTTGGTGGTACGTTTCTTATCCCAGGGCCGTACATGATCCAAAATCAACACCTCGAGCCGTTACAGCGAGAGGCGACCTTGCTGAAGACGAAAAGAACACGATTGATCTGTTTGATTCCGTCTCACCTTCCGTTGCCTATATAACAAGTATTGAACTGCGCAGGAACATTTTCAGCCTAAATATCTACGAGATCCCGAAAGGGACAGGTTCGGGATTCATATGGGACCGGGAGGGCAGGATAGTCACCAATTACCACGTCATTGAAGATGCCGGCCGGGTGGAGGTAACGCTTTCAGATCATTCCACATGGAAGGGGATTGTGGTGGGAACTGCGCCGGACAAGGACATTGCTGTGCTTCAGGTAACCGCCCCTGCGGACAAGTTAAAGCCGATTATAGTCGGTGAATCTAATAACCTTAAAGTCGGGCAGAAGGTCTTTGCAATAGGTAATCCCTTCGGGCTTGATCAGACCATGACAACAGGTATTGTTAGCGCCCTGGGACGTGAGATTAAGTCCGTAACCGGAAGGACCATCCAGGACGTAATCCAGACTGACGCTGCGATTAATCCGGGCAATTCAGGCGGCCCGCTGCTGGACAGCGCAGGAAGGCTTATCGGCGTTAATACCGCCATATACAGTCCGTCCGGGGCGAGCGCTGGAATTGGATTTGCGGTTCCGGTGGACATTGTGAACAGGGTTGTTCCTGAGATCATCAGATATGGCAAGGTAACGCGGCCGGGTCTCGGGGTTTCATTAGCAGATGACAGGATAGTTGCCAGGATGGGAATTAAAGGGGTGCTGCTGATAAGCATCCAGACGGGCAGTGCTGCCGAAAAGGCGGGACTGATAGGCACCCGCAGGATTGGAGACGACATAATTTTAGGGGATGTAATAGAGTCGGTTAATAATCGACCAATCTCTTCCTATGATGATTTAAGAAATGAGTTTGACAAATATCATGTAGGCGACGAGGTGACCCTTGGGATATTGCGTGACGAAAGGCATGTGAAAGTAAAAGTGCGTCTTGAACGGGTGGAGTGATTTTGGATATTTATTTTTTGCTGCCGGTTATGTTTGTTCCTCTTAAGGCGGCTGCTACATCTTTCGCAAAATCCGAAAGGCTCTCATCACGCGCGCCGAAGATAATATAGGTCTGATATTCATTAATCTTTCTTAAAACCTCTTCCCTGCTTTCAATAATCTCCGCTGATTTCCCTCCGGCTTTTATTTCATCCGCAAGGTCACGGCTTGAAATGTCTTTGCTTGCAGTGCCCCCGATGTAATATATGGGAAGCAGCATGAGATGGTCTGAGTCCCGCAGGTTCTCCACGAAGGACTGTATGTATTCCTTTTTCATCAGCTTTGTCGGGCCGAACCCGTGGGGCTGAAATATATAGCAGACACTGTCCCGCAGGCGCCGGACTGTTTCCATCAATGATGAAATCTTGTGTGGGTTATGGGCATAGTCATCAATGACAAGGTGCTTCCCGTCATTGAGGTGAATGTCAAACCGCCTCTCGATACCCTGAAACTCAGGCAGTACGGACGCGATATCGCTGAGGGGGAGGCCGAGTTCTGAAAGGACGGCAATACAGGAAAGAGCGTTGTACAAATTATGTCTGCCAGGGACAGAAAGGGAGAATTTTACATCGTGTAATGAAAAATCTGTGGTAAAGGGTTTGTACGATATATCCTCTGCCATGAAATCCGAGGGATTGTCTATAGAAAAAGTGACAGTGCTTTCCTTCATCATCGCAGCGAGGTTCCTGTCATCAGCATTTATAAAAATCTTTCCTTTGGTGTGCTGTATAAGGGTCTTAAACATCCCGGCGGTTACATCCACCGTGTGGTGATCAAGCGCCAGATTTAATATGATTGTATGCCGGGGCATGTAGTTTACAATCGTCCCGTCCGATTCGCAGGCCTCGATAACCAGATAATCTGAACTCCCGATGAGGGAGTTGCCGGGGTTTGAGGGGGTCTTAAACTGTTTTACCCTCCCTCCGCCGATAAAGTTGGGGCTGAGTCCCAATTTGTTCATGAGAAATGTAAGCAGTCCTGAGACGGTTGATTTTCCGCTGGTCCCTGAAACGGCTATCGTATTAAACGATGCGGTAATTTCAGCCAGATAATCAGGCCGGGTAATGACCGGTATCCCAAGCTCCCGGGCCTTCAGGACCTCCGGCCGGTCCGGCTCAACTGCGGTGCTGAAAACCGCTAAATCAAAGGACGCATCCAGGCCCTTGCCGTCCTGGGGCACTATGGTTATATTTTTTGATTGGAACGTTTTTTTGAGAGGGTGGTCCGGATTCAGATCAAAAGCCCTGTCAGACCCGGCTATGATATGGCCCTTATCCGCCATAAATGCGGCTATAGCAGAGACGCCGCTCCCGGCTATCCCGGAGAAAAATATTTTTTGTCTTTTGTCTTGCATTCCTCCGGGATATTGTACCGCACTCTAAAATATTTTTTTTGTAAGTAATGTTCTAAAAAATACCTTTCAGGAAATTTCTCATATCATCCCATGATTGTTTGTCTGCCGCTGCATTATATCCCAGTGGTATATTGAATTTTTGTGCATATGAATCGGCCTCCGGATTAGTAAAGCTGTGTTTGGCGTCTTTATATGTTATAAATTGAAGGTCAGCCTTTGCATCGGCCATTTCCTTTTTAAATGCAGCAATCTGCTCTACTGTTGTGAAGGTGTCCTTTTCACCATGGCAGACTAATATCTTTGCTCGAACCGCTCCTGGCTTGGCCGGGTTATTTGTTGTCAGTCCTCCGTGAAAACTAACTACACCATTGAGGTCCATCCCTGAACGGGCCATATCGAGGACTACGCCACCTCCGAAACAATAGCCAATTGCTGCAATACGGGTCGGGTCCACGCTTTCCTGTTTTTTCAGGAAGTCCATGGCAGCTATGAAGCGGGAAAGCTTTATATCCATATTGCCTGAAATCTCCTTTGCAAATTTACCGGCGTCATCAGGATGCTCCGCCCGTTTTCCTTCTCCATACATATCAACCGCGAGCGCCGTGTACCCGAGCCCGGCAAGCATTGCCGCCCTTTTTCGGGCATATTCATTATGTCCCCACCATTCATGGACGACCAGTATTCCGGGCCGTTTGCCTTTTACAGTCTTGTCATAGGCAAGATAACCTTTAAGCGCCACATTGCCGGAAGTATACTCTACAGGTTCCCCTTTTATATCTTTACAAGATGAGAGGAATCCACAAAATATCATCAACAGACCTGCTGTAATTATTAAACGTTTCATTCTCTGGTCCTTTCCTGAATTTGCTTGCATTATTTATAAGTTCAATCCTGTAATGCCAATTATATCGCAACTTCGGATTAATGCAAGTGCAATGAAAGGACTATTTGCCAATACGAAAAAATGCGCAGTCTTGAAAGATAAAGTGAAATGTATTATCAGCTTTTTCACGATCTGATATAATTAGATAATTTGCTAACATGGCCATATATGTTTTTTTTATTATGAAGATTAAGGAAGGTCAAATTTATTATGAGTAAGGCCCCTGATTTGGAAGGACTTGATATTCTTGTATATGAGAATGACTATACGTCCCTTAATCAGATTGAAAGTGATTTAAAAAATATCGGCGCCGATGTTTATGCTGCCGATACTTTTGAGCGGGTGGTGGGCCTGCTTCATCAGACTCATATTGAGGTAATCATTGCGGCAATTGATCTGGTAGATGAGCAGTGCATTGAAATGATTAAAGAATACAAGATGCTGCATCCGGAGGTCCTTTTTTATGTGCTTGCCGGGCAGGAATATGATTCGGTTGAATCGTCACAGGAGTCTGTCAGGCTGGTCGTGGATGATTATATAAAAAAGCCGCTGGATATAATCCGCTTTGCCAGAATGGTCGAAACGAGTGTCGGCAGGCCTGAGGCCGCAGGCACTTCACTGGCCGTAATCGACCCCCTGGTTGCCAAGGTCAAGCCGTATTTTATATTCCGTTCACCGGTCATGCGGCGCACCCTCTTTCATCTCCCCCAGATAGCTGCTTCGGAACAGGCAGTGCTGATTACCGGCGAAACCGGCACAGGCAAGGAGCTGATTGCCCGGGCCATTCACGTATTAAGCCGCCGTTCTTCCGGGCCGTTTATACCGATCAACTGCGGGGCCATACCGGAGAGCCTGATCGAGGGGGAGCTGTTCGGCCATGAAAAAGGCGCGTTCACCGGCGCAGTAAGCGCCCGGAAGGGCAAATTCGAAATGGCTGACAAAGGCACGATCTTCCTTGATGAAATAGGGGACATGCCCCTGAACCTCCAGGTCCGACTCCTCAGGGTGCTCGAAGAAGGCAGTTTGTACCGGCTCGGAGGTGAAACGCTGGTCCCTGTCAGTATCCGGATAATTGCCGCATCAAATGCGGACCTGCAGAAGGCGGTTGACGACGGCCTGTTCCGGGATGACCTGTACTACCGTCTCAATGTGCTTCGTCTGAATCTCCCGCCTCTCAGGGAACGCATAGAAGACATCCCTCTGCTGGCGGTCCATTTTCTGGAAAGGGCCTTTGCCGAGATGGGCTGGCCGGGTCCTTATCCAAACCTGTCACCGGAGACCATTTACCTGCTTGAACACTGTCCCTGGAAAGGCAATGTCCGCGAGCTTAGAAATCTTATGACGCGGGTTGCAACTCTGCTTCCTAAAGGTACCGGACGAATATTCCCGTTTCACATTTATACCCATATAGACCAGGCAGCCCGGATAGCCCCAACAATTGATGAAGCTCATGGAAGAGAAGGGGTCTTTATCCCTGCAGGCACAAAGCTCGGTGACGTTGAAGAAAGGCTGATTCATGAAACCCTCAAACTCACTAACGGCAATAAGACGAAAGCCGCTTCCCTTCTTGGCATCAGCCTTCGGAATCTCCGCAGAAAACTGAATAAGTAGACCATCCCAAGGGGTCACAATGACCCGAAGGCCAGATTGGCCTAATCGAAAACAGGGCAAAGTGTCCCTGGAGATCCTGTTATTCCATCTTAACTCGTTGAGAACTAATTAAATGTTGTTCCGGCATGACCTTTGCAATTTTGAAATTGAAATCTCAAAGAAGGGAGGAGCTAACTATGACAACCACTTATCTTGAAAGGCTTTTGGACCCGTGGAGGGAATTAGACCGGATGAACCGGTTACTGAACACTGATTCATGCGGAGGCAGTGAGTATCCAGCTGTTAATGTCTGGATAAATGGAGACAACGCTGTTATTACCTCAGAGATACCGGGTATAGACCGTGAGACTATAGACATTTCGGTTTCAGGCAACACGGTATCGCTCAGCGGTTCACGCCCGGCAGAAGAGACCGGGGAGGAGGAGTCGTATCACAGACGTGAACTTTGGCATGGTATGTTCAGCAAGACCGTAAGACTTCCTTTCAGCATCGATGCGGACAAAGTAAAAGCAACATACCGGAACGGCGTACTCCGTATATCATTGCCGCAGCTTGAGGCCGATAAGCCCAAAAAAATCAATATTAATTAAGCCCGGAGGTGAATAATATGACAGATACATTAAAAGAAGTACAGAAGAAAGAGGCTGAACTAGAAAAGGGCGTTGAGCGCACAAGGGAAACACGGGTATATACGCCGGCAGTCGATATCATTGAGAAGAAAAATGATATCGTCGTTTTTGCGGATATGCCGGGGGTGGATGAGAATTCTGTCGATATCACCCTTGAAAAGGACCTGCTGACGATTTACGGAAAGATCGAACCGGAGGTCCCGGAAAACCACAAACTCGCAGTTTCGGAGTATGGCATGGGCGACTATCAGAGGACCTTTACCCTTTCCGATGAAATCGATAAGGACCATATACAGGCAACCGTCAGGGACGGTGTATTGAGACTTGTGCTGCCCAAGGCGGAAAAGGCAAAAACCAAAAAGATCCCGGTTACGGGAAATGCTTGACAGCTGATAGCGCGGAGGTCCTGACGCTAAAATAATATTTGAATGCGGGAAATGTAAGACCCGTCTCCGTCTCATTTAAGGGGCGGGGGCGGGTTTTTTATTACGCTTAAGCTTTCTATCTGAAATGCCGTGAAAATATACATGAGAAAATTCATGGTAATAGCATGTCTCGTCCTTTTCCTGGCATTAATCTATTTGACCCATACATATGCCGAATGCCCGGATGGCAAATGTAATGATGGATACAAAATCAATAAGTCGGAAGACGGTGCAATATTCAGGGGCTATTCAAAAACCAGCAAGCATGGGCAGGGTACCATGAAATGGCCCAATGGAGATGAGTATGTAGGTGAGTGGAAAAATGACAAAATGGACGGGCAGGGCACCATGACATGGGCCAACGGTGATGTATATGAAGGGGAATGGAAAGACGATATAATGAACGGGCAGGGCACCTATGTCTGGGCAAATGGCGACGAATATTCAGGCAACTGGAAAAACGGTGAGCAGGACGGCCAGGGCACATTTACTTACGCAGACGGTGAAGTCCTTGCAGGCGTATTCAGCAACGGGGAAATGCCCCGGTAACGTATAGCTTCCGCAGTTAACAGGCAATTCTTTTTCAAATCTAATAAAATAGTTCAACTTATTTTTCTAATTTATTAACCAGAATAAAGCAGGCGCCGGGAAATAATTTATTTAACTCGATGAACTTATTCTTTTATTGTGCATGCGGCGTTGAACAAAATGTATATCAACTCCTTGATTGGAATTACGTTTAAGGTATCGAAAAATAAATTATTTCCCAGCGCCTGTTTCATCCTGAATGCAGTTAAGATCAATTAGCTATGCAAAAAGACAACAGGAAAGCGATCTTCGGATGGGCGATGTATGACTGGGCCAATTCGGCCTTTGCAACTACGGTCATGGCCGGCTTCTTCCCTATTTTCTTCAAAAAATACTGGAGCGCCGGCGCTGACGTCAATGTCAGCACTGCAAGACTGGGGCTTGCCAATTCCGTCGCGGGAGTTGCCATAGCATTACTGGCCCCCATCCTCGGCGCAATCGCGGACAAAGGGTCCTCAAAGAAGAGATTTCTCATGTTCTTTTCATTCATGGGTATAGTCATGACCATGTCTTTGTATATGGTTTCAAAAGGCGACTGGTCATCGGCAGTCTTTTTATACGTTGTTGCAACTGCGGGATTTTTAGGAGGCAACATCTTTTATGACTCTTTAATTGTGGGGGTTGCGTCAGAAAAAAGGCTGGATTTTGTTTCAGCGCTTGGTTTCTCAACCGGGTATCTCGGAGGGGGAATTCTCTTCGGGTTTAATGTGTGGATGACCCTCAGTCCTGGAACTTTCGGATTTGCTGATGCAGGAGAGGCTGTCAGATTTTCATTCCTGACAGTAGGAATCTGGTGGGCGGTCTTTTCAATTCCCATCTTCCTGTTTGTCAAAGAGCCGGAGGCCGACAAAGCTGTATCAGGGACCGCTGCAGTAAAAGCGGGGCTTGGCCAATTCATGCATACCTTCTGGGAGATCCGGCATTTAAAGACCGTCTTTCTCTTCCTGGCTGTTTACTGGCTCTATATTGATGGGGTGGATACTATAATTGTTATGGCTGTCGACTACGGGATGTCTATCGGATTTGAGTCAAACGACCTTATTGTGGCCCTGCTCATTACACAGTTCGTAGGTTTTCCCTCGGCAATTGCCTTTGGCTATATCGGCCAGAAAATAGGTGCGAAGCGGGGTATATACATAGCGATTGGAGTATATTTATTTGTTTCAGTGTGGGGTGCATTTATGCGGGACAAGCATGAATTCTATATTCTTGCGATTATCATAGGACTGGTGCAGGGTGGTATCCAGGCGCTGAGCCGGTCGTTTTACGCTAAAATAATACCTGCCAATAAGTCAGCTGAATACTTCGGGTTCTATAACATGATCGGAAAGTTTGCCACTGTGCTTGGTCCTGTGGTCATGGGCGGGGCGGGGCTGCTTGTGCGGTCCATGGGCTACAGCAGCGATATTGCTTCGCGTGCAAGTATTACATCCATATCGCTGTTCTTTATTATCGGGGGGGTCCTGTTTTATTTTGTTGATGAAGAAAAAGGGAGGGAAGAGGTCAGGTATCTGGAGGGTGACAGCTAAAATATTCATATGCTTTACAGCGCCTGCGCCGGACCCACTCATTAATATTTCAGTTCAACAGGTAAACGGCCCTGAAAGACTACTTCCCCTTTCAGGCAATTTATAACTGAAGACTGCGCCTGTCCTGTTGTATCATAAGCAGCGATAAGTGCATCAGCCTCCATGAAATGCCTGAGCACGTAAGGATTGCCGAAGGATATCACGATTGAAGTGCCGGCTCTTTTTATCAGGTCTCGGATAATATTTATGTCCTCGTCCCGCATACCCGAACTTCCCTCCCATGCCGCTATTCTGGTAAAGAGGGCAACAATTACTACCTCCTTCAGCGCTTCCCTTTGACATTCCCGTATATGAGATGATCCCGGGATAAAGGCCTTCAGTACGGACAAGTCATGTTTGCTCTCATCAGCCATGAATATAAGAGAAATGTCCTGAATGTTCTTAAGTGGAGCCAGCCGGGATTTTTCTTTTACGAGTGTAACGGACCTGTCGGAGATTGACCATGAAATTGCCTTATGTTCATCTGTGTCTATCCGGACTTTTTTGATATTTTTTATTCCTGCTTTATATTTCAATATCCTTGATAGAGCCGTGTCTATCTTCTCTTCTGTTATTTTTCCTGCCTCGACGGCCTGTCGAAGTTCTTCAACTACTGCGCTCGGATTTTCAGGATGCAGGAGAATATCGATCCCGGCATTCACGCAGGTAACGGCAACGTCCCGCATTTCTTTGAGGGCATGCATGTTCAGGGCATCTGTAAGAATAAGCCCCTCATGTCCGAGCCCTGTTCTTAACAGATCAACGGCTTTTTTTGAAAGAGATGCGGGAAGATTATCAATGGCCGTTACGCTGATGTGTCCCATCATTATGCTGCTTACATTGGCTTTCACGGCTTCAACGAATGGTATCAATTCCGTATTGTTTAACTCCATAAATGATTTTGAGATGACCGGAAGGGATATGTGGGAATCAACAGCAGTGTCGCCGTGTCCGGGGAAGTGTTTGCCGCAGCTGATGAGCCCCGTTTTTTCGAGCGCTTTTATATACATATTCCCGAACCATGAGACTACTTCAGGCCTGTCGGAGAAAGCCCTTGTACATATTATCGGATTATCGGGATTGCTGTTTATATCGAGGACAGGGATGAGGGGCATGTTTATTCCGATGTCAATCGACTCATAAGCGATGGCTTTGATCGCATCTTCAAGCGCCTTCAGGCTTGCTAAGTCATTTATGTCGGTTGCTGCTGCAGCAGCCATCTGGCCGGGGAAAGTTGTGGCCCCGTCGATTTGCTGGCCTGCGCCTCTTTCTATGTCGGAGGCAATAAACAGGGGCAGCTCAGCGAGTAATTGCAGCTTATCAATAAATGATGATACCTCCCTTTTTTCTCCCCCGAAAACAATAAACCCTCCGATCCCTTTCCTGACGAGATCTATGATCTGCTCCTGATAAAGCGCTGATGACAGCTTGTGTCCATCAAGCCTGCTGATTATCAGCTGATATAATTTCTGTTCAGGGCCGGGCATAGGACATTATAAACTACTCGCCGGGTAAAACTCTTTATGAGGGAACACAGGTGAATGGCTCATATGGTCGGAGGAGGGCCGCAGGGAAAAGAGTAAAATGAAAAGGACAGCCGTTCAGGCTGTCCTTTTGTAATGCAGATCTGGTCCCTGTATTTTAATGCCCGTCGCAGACGAGCGAAGCTGTCATGGTTGATTTTTTCTTGTTAAGGCTGTCATCTATGGAAAGATCAGCCCCCCCGGCAAGCAGGGTATCGACAGTGTCATCATGGCCCCTAACCGATGCAAGCATTACGGCGGTCCTTCCAAGGGAATCCTTTGCAGAGATATTGGCGCCTTTGGAAAGCAGCGTATTCACGGTTTCAGTGTGCCCCCGGAGAGAAGCATATATCAAGGCAGTTACTCCCATGCAGTTCTTTGCGTTCACTTCTGCGCCACTGGCAATCAGGGTATTTACAATCGCGGTTTGACCCGAATTTGCCGCATATATGAGGGCGGTTTCTTTTTTGACGTCGGCGGCATTTATCTTTGCGCCGTTATCAATGAGAATTTTCACTATCCTGGAATGTCCTGCAAAGGCGGCTTCCATCAGAGCGGTCTCTTTTTTCAGGTCTGAGTCATTGACATTGGCCCCCTTAGAGAGCAGGATTTCCACTACATCAGCCTGACCGGCAAATGACGCAGCCATTAACGCGGTTTCTCCCTTGGAATTCCGGGCATTCACATCAGCGCGGCCGGAGAGGAGGATATTCACTACCTTAGTATGTCCCATCAGAGAGGCGATCATTAACGCGGTTTCACCATCTTTGCTTTTGGAGTTGATGTCAGCGCCTTTGGCAAGTAATGTTTCTACCTGTTTTTGAAGACCTTCAAAAGCAGCAAACCTCAAGTCGGCTCCGGTGTCTGCAAAGACAGATACAGCACCACAGAACAGAGTGAAAGTAATAACAAGAGAAACTAGTGAAGCCCCTGACAATCTTTTCATAGTTTATTACCTCTCTTTCCTGTCCGTATAGGACAATAAAATATAGTTAATTATTAATTATTAATAAATAACTATATCACATGATTTCTAAAATGAAAATAAAATTATAAGAAAAATTTATTGATCGAAAAGGTTTAATTTATTACTGCAATAAACTTGCCGGGATCAGAATTCTTAAAAAACAAATAGTTGGAATTTCCGGAATGAAATATTTTTCCAAAATGGTAATCTGCCTGCCAATTTGGCACACTTGATAACCATCTAATGATAATTATTCAGTCAGGCTTTCAGAGGTAGCTCGGATGAAGTGGTTAATCCTCTTTTTCTTCTACCCCGTATTTCTTCATTTTATACCCGATCTGTCTGGGGGTTATGCCGAGGAGCCGTGCCGCCTTTGCCTGGATCCAGCCTGATTTTTCGAGGGCGTTGAGGATATTGGCCTTTTCAAGCTCCTCGATATTTGTTATTAAGGATGATGTCTGGTCTGAGGCTTTCAGGCGGCAGATATTCAGAGACACCGGCAGGTCAGTCGCGGTTATTATATCGGAACCGGACATAACAACCAGTCTTTCAATAGTGTTTTCAAGTTCTCTGACATTTCCGGGCCAGTGGTAATTGAAAAAAACCTGCAGAGCGCTTTTATCCATAACTATAGAGCGGGAGTTCTCTCCATTGAATTTATTTAGAAAATGATCAATGAGGATCGGAATGTCTTCTTCTCTTTCCCTCAATGGGGGCAGGAAAAGAGGTATCACATTTAGTCTGAAATACAGGTCTTCCCTGAATTTCCCATGCGATAGCAGATTTTCCAGGTTTCTGCTTGTTGCGGTAATTATCCGGACATCAACTTTTACTGTCTTTTCACTTCCGACCCTTTCAAATTCTCTTTCCTGCAGGACGCGAAGGATTTTCGGCTGGAGCACAGTAGGCAGGTCTCCTATCTCATCGAGGAAAATGGTCCCCTTGTTTGCAAGCTCAAACTTACCGCTTCTTGAGGATATGGCCCCGGTAAAGGCCCCTTTTTCATGTCCGAAAAGCTCGGATTCAAGGAGCCCTTCAGGTATAGAAGCACAGTTGAATTTAATGAAAGGCCCTTTGCATCGCGGGCTCATATAATGAATTGCCTTTGCGATCAGTTCCTTTCCGGTGCCGCTTTCACCGCGCAATAGCACGGTTGCCTTTGATGGAGCGACTCTGTACACAGACTTGAATACTTCCTGCATTCTGTCAGAGTCGCCAATTACATTTTCAATGCTGTATCTGCCTTTTAACTCACTTTTCAAATGCTCCTTTTCTTTTTCAACGCGCTCATAGCTTTCCCATAATTTAATGAACTGCGCGATTAGTGAAGCAACGATTTCAAGGACTCTTAAATCGTCATCGACACTCCCCTGTTTTTTTGAATAAATCCTGTCAACGCTTATTACGCCAAGCACTTCATTTTTGATCATAATGGGAATGCAGAGAAAAGAAATCCCGTCTTTTTCCGGCCTTGAACCGGTCTTGTTAAGAAACAGAGGTTCCTTCCCGATATTGGGGATTACCATGGGGATTTTCTTTTCCAGGACCCTGCCGACAATCCCCTCCCCTATACGGTATTTGCCTCTCTCAATATTGTCTTTAGATAGTCCGTGTGCCGCGACAATACGAAGTTCTCCTGACAGATGATCATGAAGAAACACACACCCCCTCTGCATTTCAAGCAGGGTCCCCAGCGTAGACATCACGGACACAAGATTTTTTTCAAGGGCAAAGGATGTGGTAAGGACTTTACTGACTTCAAGTATGGCAGTCAGTTCCCTGTTCCTCTGGATGATGAGGTCTGTTTTATTAGTTCCGTCTGAGGGGGATTTCATCGATTGAAAACAATATGTTTAATACATCCATGAACGAAATGTAAATTGTCTTTATTGTCCATTTCAAGAATGAATAATACTAACATCAGGTCAGGACTTATATCAACTTAATGATTGATAATTGTAATTGAAGGTCATTGCTTGGTACAACATAAGCCGCGGCTTCCCGGTTTTTATTGTAATTGTGAATTTTGTACATGAATCTGTATAATAAAACAATCGGAATCCATCAAGACATTAGTAATTCAGTGATAACATTCATATCCGCCATAGAAATTCACAGGTCATTTATTTTAAGTAGAGCGTAATTCAGAAATATAAATTCATTTAACGGAGTAAAAATGGCAAAAGGTTGTTGTGATACCGGAAGGGACCAAAGGATTAAACAATACGATCTTAATGAATGGAAGATTGCAGATCCCAATCTAAAGGCATTCAATGCTGATGACATCCTGTATTCCCCTGAATATATAAATAAGCGAAAAAACGGCATCTCTCTCTTTATTGACCCCAAGTCGCCAAACTGGATCAGCGTAAACCATACAGGTGCGGAGATTATTAAACTATGTGACGGAAAGCATACCTTATCAGATATTCAGGATCATATTAGCCAGAAGTATGAGATAACAAATGATACGAAAGTTAAAGAGGAAGTCTCGGAATTCCTCAGCGCGGCAGGGTCGCTTGAATTTGTATCAACCAGCCGGTTTGAAAGACCTCAATATCAGGGAAGAAGCAGTGTAATTGCTCCCCACAAATTAGACGAACTCTGGATATATTTTACCCTTGCATGTAACCTCAGGTGCAGGCATTGTCTTGTCAGCGCCGGGAAAGAACTTAAAAAGGAATTAACGACCGAGGAGTTTAAAAAAGTTGTTGATGAAGGGATAAAGCTCGGGGTCCGGCGTTTTTATATTACAGGGGGCGAGCCGTTTATAAAAGAAGGGGTCTTTGATCTGATTAAATACATCACAAAAACAAAGAAACGTGAATTGATTGTTTTAACAAACGCCACCCTTTTCGATGATACAAAGATAGCGGCCCTGAAAAAATTGGCGGGACCGAAGCTGCTTTTACAGGTCAGCCTGGAGGGGCCGAACGCGGAAATCCATGACAAGCTGCGCGGGAAAGGCAGCTTTGACAAAGCGGTAGACGGTATAAAAAGGCTTATCAGCATTGGAATTACACCGATTGTTTCAACAGCCATCAGCAAACTTAATGAAAAGGACATTGCCAGTACCTCCCGCTTCCTTTCAAAGCTTGGGATCCAGGAACATAATGTCCTCTGGATGCACGCAAAAGGGCGCGGCGCCAGTAATTTGAGCGACTTATATGTGCCTTCCGATAATATTGCCCTGGCGATGAAAAAACTGAAAAAAGAATATAAAGAGCAGGAGATGATATTTGATAATGTTGAGTCCCTGAAGGTCCGTGTCCGGACAAAGAGGGGAAGGAAGAATGACCTCTGCAATAACTGTTATGAGAAAATCTGCGTGAATTCGGACGGCCACGTTTATCCCTGTGCTTCACTAAATGGCGATAAAAATTTTGACGCAGGGTCCGTTCGCAAGGCAGCTCTGAAAGACATCTGGCTTAATTCAAAAGTCATGGACAGGGGCCGAAAAAACAGTGTACAGAACAAACCGCAATGCAGAGAGTGTTATCTAGAATATTTTTGCGGCGGAGGCTGCACATCTCACAGTTACTATGCTTCTGAAGTAGATACCGGAAAAGGGTCTGTCACAGCGCTTGATCCTTATTGTTCTACCTACAAGGCGTTGTTTGAGGACATTATCTGGGAACTGGCTTCCGAGGGGGTTTCTGCTGAAAATGGGAAGGGATATACTCCCCCGCTTGTTTATAATGCCATGGATTCAAAGCTGCCCGGACATATCGGCGCCGGCATTAAATCGATTGATAAAAATTTTGATGTAGGGTGCTACCATTGTTCGTGTGTGCTGTCGGTTGACGTCGAAGATGATGAAGAAGTATGCAAGCCTGAGATAAAGGGGCATGTGACCAAGACGGTAAAAAAGAAGTTTTCAAAGGCAGCATATAATCCTGTCGCTGATTACTACTGTCCAACCGGTTATGATCCGAAAGAGTTGGCGCATATACCGAATGAAGTGCTTGATGTTTCGTATGGATGCGGTAACCCCGCTGCACTCGCTGAAATTAAAGAGGGAGAGACAATCGTTGATTTGGGGGCCGGCGGCGGCATTGACTGCTTCATTGCCGCGAAGAAGCTCGGCAGGGAAGGCAAGGTGATCGGAATCGACATGACCGATGAAATGCTTGATAAGGCCCGAGAGAGCGCCAGGAAAGTTGCAAAGGTCCTGGGGTATGACATTGTCGAATTCAGGGCCGGAAATATCATGGAACTCCCTGTTGAGAATGATTCCGTTGATCTGGTGATATCTAACTGTGTCATCAATCTTACCGAAGACAAGGCTAAAGTATTGGAGGAGATATATCGAATATTAAAGCCAGGAGGAAGGTTCATAATCTCGGACATTGTCTCGGACAAACCCGTGCCCGGATATTTAAAGAGAGATAAAGAGTTGTGGAATGCCTGCCTCTCAGGGGCGCTTACAGACAGTAAGTTCGAGACAGTTGCCAGGGATGCCGGATTTTCTGATGTCAATATGACAAGAAATTACCTTTACAAGAAGGTAGAATATATAGAGTTTTATTCAATAACGTTAAAAGGGAGCAAGCCCCAGCAGGTACGCTGCTGCTCCTGCGGATGAAAAATTAATTTAAATATAATCAAGAAACGAGGTAGGGACATATGAGAGTAACTTTAGTAAATGCTCAGGTTTTAGATGGCAATAATGT
>JAGVNU010000114.1 GCA_020053105.1 Thermodesulfovibrionia bacterium | reverse complement strand
TTTTGATTTTTGTTATTTGCCGTAACAAAATATTTTATAGGAGGCGCGCCCTTTTTTACCCTACTTCAATTTCACACAATTGAGGTTACACTATCGAATTGCTGAAATTAGATATCAGGCTTTTGTCTTATCAAGGCAGGCAAGGATTTCTTTTGTCAATTCATCAAAACTAAAAGGCCTTCCATCATACTTATTGATTTTATGTTTAAATTCATATCCTGTTTCAGCCCTCATTAACCGCGCGAACTGACCTGTTGCGTTATTTTCTATGCAGATGGTCAACGCCGACTTACTCAGGACGTTTAGGTAATCGAATTTATCTGTTGAAGGGAATGGATATATTTCGCTGAAATGCAGCATGGCAATTTTTGTTTTCTCCATTAGCATGTCGATGGATTCCTTTAGTAAACCATAGGTAGAACCCCAACCCACAAGCACTGTTTCAGGCTGATCACTGCCGAAAAAATACGGCGGTTCGATTTCAGTTTTGATGAGAGGCATTTTTTTAAACAGCCTTTTATCAAGCATTTTATTCCGCGTGCCTGCATCTTCCACCATATGACCCTCTTCATCATGCTCGTCGCTGTCTGTAACGACGAGATGATGAGAACCTCCCGGAACTGCCAGAGGCGTCACCCCTGTTTCCGTGTATGCGTGCCGTTTATAATCAGGCAAGCCGGACAGGGCCTCACCCTTCAGCCTCCGGTCGGAATAATGTATTTTCTCAAGATCGAATTTATCAAATGTCCATTCACAGTCTGCAAGGTACTGGTCAAAGATAATGATAACAGGGACATGATATTTTTCGGTCAAATCAAAGGCTTTATTGGTAAGCTGAAATGCCTGCTCAGGTGTGCCGGGCGCTAATATTATCCTGGGGAATTCACCATGCGCCGTGTAAAGAGCGAACTGTAAATCACCCTGCTCTGTCCGTGTAGGAAATCCGGTAGCAGGGCCGGGTCTCTGTCCGAGCGCGATAACGATAGGCGTCTCCGTCATTCCTGCAAGAGAAAGTCCCTCCACCATGAGGGCAAACCCTCCGCCTGATGTTCCTGTCATTGCCCGCACCCCCGCGAAAGAGGCCCCTATGGCCATGTTTATGGCCGCTATCTCGTCCTCTGCCTGTTCAACGATGATGCCGTATTCCGCTTCCTTCCCGGCAATATAATTCATGATCCCGGTTGAAGGCGTCATGGGGTAAGCCGAATAAAATTTAACGCCCGACGCAATTGCGCCGAGCGCTATGGCGTCAACACCTGTAATCAGCATTTTAGGTTGCAGGGGAAATTCATGAATTGCCCCTGCGTCAAACGAACATTTATCACAATTCTTTACTGCAAAATCATGGCCCGCCCTGGCGGCATTGATATTTCCGGTTATTATTTCATCTCCCTTTTTCCTGAAGGTTTCCCTGAAACTGTCAAAAAGGATATCCAGGTTAATGCCAAGCATCCCCAGCACCGCCCCGACAGCTACCGTGTTTGCCATTATTTTATTTCCGCCCTGCTCAACAGCCAGTTTCAGAAAAGGTACGTCCAGAAAGCGGGGCTTGTCATACTTCAGCTTGAGGGATTCTGAATCATAAATGATCACACCGTTTTCATTAAGCTCTTCCTCATGAAAACTTATGCTTTCCTTGTCCAGTGCGACTATGATATCAATCCTGTCCCTCGATGACATGACAGGGTGGTCGGCAAGCCTTACCTGGTAGAAATTATGTCCTCCCCTTATACGGGACTCATAGTCCTGGTGGGTGAATACATGTTGCCCGGCCCTTGCAAAGACCCTTGCAAGGGTCCCTCCGATGGTCTGGATGCCCTGCCCCGCCTCGCCGCCTATTTTTATAGAATAGTCCATAGCCTCTTACTTATTGATGGTTTTTCTGAAGTCACTCAGCCAGACAATGTGGCTCTTTTCCTCATTTATTAATTTATCAAGAACGTCTTTTTCTCTTATTAGGTCTTTCATGCTGTGATAATACAGCAGGGTCTCTTTTTCAAAGGCCAGTGCATACCTCACGGCATCTTCTATGTTGTCAAGGTGTTCAAGAGACGGCAGCGCCTTGTCTTTCCCGAGGAAGAACTCAGACTCAACAATGGCCCTTAAATATTGTGAGACCTCTTCCCAGTGCTCCACCCGCCTGCCATCGAGCTTTTCTTTAAGGTCGGTAAAGGTCCTTTCATGCTCCTGTTCCTTGACTGCCAGGGTTTCAAAGAGTCTCCTGAGCTTTTCATCTTTTTCAAACCGGTTTGCCATTGCCAGGTACAGTTCATATCCCAGTTTCTCTGTTTGAATGGCCTGTTCAATTACTTCTTTGATAGAATACTTTTCCATAGGGGTCTTCCTTTCCTGTCTCCGTAATGAATTTATTCATGAATTCCGTTTCCGGCATGTCTTCTCTCGTCAGTAAAATCCTTCGGCGCTTCGGGATTCTCAATAGGATTATAACAGACCTCCCCGATACATGGAACAACGTATCCCTTGTCCTGACCATAAATTATATCAAAATATGGAACAGGCAGTGATACAGCCGTGCCGGACAGGACGCTCCCAGGCCCTGCATGCAGGGTGAGTTTCAGATTGTGATAATATGCATCGAGCGCGCTGAAATAGTGTCCTGCATGAATGCCGATTTCCCCGGCCTTGACGGAAAAATATCTCAGCGCCTTTTCCGCATGCTGATGATACACGTTATTCCCCGTTGCTGAGAAGAGCTTCAGAAGCAGTCTTATACAGACGGAATTGGCCGAGGGATGTGGCATGTCCTCAACCCCCTTTATATGTATACCGAGCAGGTGATCATCGGTATCGAAAAAACCGCCTTTATCTCTGTCCCACAATTTATCAAGGCATGTTTTCATTAATTCCTCCGCCTGAGAAAGGTATGCGGCATTACCTGTCACTTCATATGCTGCAAGCAGCGCATCGGTAAGATAAGCATAATCATCCAGAAGCGCCCTGACGTTTTCAGTGTGATACAGCTCTTTATTTATAAGCCGCATCTCTAATGTCCTGCCAAGGCTTTTTATGGCGAAGTCCTTAAGTTCAGTGTCATGAAGAATTCTGAAGCCGTGCAGAAAGACTGAAATCAGCATCCCGTTAATGGACGAATAAAACGTCCTGTCGATAAACGGGGCCTCCCTGCTGTTCCTTGAGAGGAGCAGTTTCCCTTTTCCCCTGTTGATAATATCCATGACTTCAGATGCGGGCCGGCCGGTCCTTTCAGCAATTGCCGTCATACTCATGGCCTGAAACAGCGCCCTTTTTGACTTATCATGGTGCATTGCCCCTGCTTCATGCATGAGGTGAAGAGATATTACCGCGTGCTCTTCTTCAGTGAGAACACTCCTCAGTTCCTCATCCGTCCAGGTGAAATAGCCGCCTTCGTCATCCGGTGTAACATCAGCGTCCTGACTCGTATAAAAGCCCCCCTCAGGATCGGACAGGACGTCTCTTAGAAATTTAATAATTCCTGTGGCAATTTCCCTGTAATACTCGTCCCCGAAGACTGAATAAGCGGAAAGGTAATTTCTCAGCAGCCACGCGTTATCATCGGCCATCTTTTCAAAGTGCGGGACCAGCCATGCCTCGTCGGTCGAATATCTGTGGAAGCCGCCTCCAACCTGATCATAAAGACCTCCGCGTGCCATGGCTTCGAGGGTCTTTCTGACAGCGTGTCCGGTTGATTCGTCCCCGGTAAAATAATATCTGTTAATAAGAAACTCCATTGCCCCGGACATGGGGAATTTCGGGGCAGCGCCGAAACCTCCGTTTTGCGGATCGAAGTTGGAAAGTATATTTATTACAGCTTCATGAAGGTTGGTTTTGCTGATTTCCCCGGCAGAATCCGGCGAGACTTTTAAAGCATCCATAAGCTTGCCGGTATATTCTGCTATCGCATCCTTTTTTGATTTATAGAGCTCAATAACGGCCTTCAATACCTTTTTGAATCCAGGTCGGCCGTGCCTGTCTTCAGGGGGAAAATATGTCCCTCCGAAAAAAGGCACCTTGTCCGGCGTCAGGAACATTGTGAGAGGCCAGCCGCCGCTCTGTCCCATTGCCGCGACCGCCATCTGATATCTCCGGTCTATGTCAGGCCTTTCGTCCCTGTCGAGCTTTATACTGACAAAATGATTATTCAGGATCTCCGCTATTTCGTCATCAAAAAAGCATTCCTGTGCCATCACATGACACCAGTGACACCACACCGCGCCTGAACTGAGAAATACAGGACGGTCTCCATGTCTTGCCTTATCAAAGGCGGTTTGCGACCAGGGATACCAGTCTATCTTTTGATTTGCTGCATGCTTGAGGTAGGCAGATTTCTCTTCGGCAAGCCTGTTCATGTCTTTTATTGATATCAGACCATTACAACTGAATCGTCTGAGCCATGCGCATTTGGGACATATTTGTCTGCGAACCAGTCATTTTCCCAGCGGCAGGAATCAATCAGGTACCTGAATCTGAACTCCCTGTTGCAGGGCAGTTCAACAGTTGCCGTGAAATCACCGTTTTTCAATTTCGTCATCTGGTGTTCTGACATGTTCCAGTCGTTGAATTCCCCGACAACTGATACCGTTCTGGCCTCCGGAGCAGCGGCCTTTGGCAATCTGAACGTTACCTTGCACACTGGATTTGATTTCATATACTGCTTTTTCAGACTTGTAAGCGGAGCTGGTTTGGCTTTGCTTTTGGTCGACTGCTTTAATGGTTTTTTTGCAGTCAACTGTCCAGTCGTTCCGGTTTTTGTGCTCACTTTACTGTAAGCGGCTTTCTTTACTGTCTTTTTCATTTGACCCCCTCTTTAACAGGTGAACCCTGAGTTTCCATATTTAAAACAATGATTAATTTATTTTACTGCCAAGCAGTGTTCCTAATTTTAAAAGATGTGCCTTCTCTTCTTCAATCAGGACATTCAATATGTCACTTGCCGATTTGTCTTCAACCTCCGTGAGCATTCTCATGTAGAGATCAAGAGAATTTGTCTCGACCTGCATTGATACCTCAAGCATTTCATGAAGTACAGGCCTTTCTTTTTTCAGCCGGCCGACAATTTCGTCAACAGACACACCCCCCTCCAGATATCCCTTTACGGATTGTGCCTGCATGGCATCGTCATTAATTTCTTTGCCTGTAATATGCCTGTAAGCCTCAAGCAGTTTTGATTTATGTCCCTGCTCGGCTTTAATCAGTGACTCAAATACCTGCTTCGCCTCCTCGTCTTCTGATAACTCCTGCATCTGTGAATAGAATCTTCCGGTCCCGTCTTCCAGTGACCATGCAAGCGCTACAAGCTCATCAATGTTTTTTCTTCCTTCCAGCAGAAACAATCCTGTTTCATACGGGCCCGAGGCGACCAGTCCGTTCCAGGCGTCAATTCCGCCATCCATATAATAAACATCTTTAGCCCCCTGTCTCTTTAAGAGCATGGCGGCGGATTTACTCCTCGGCCCTCTTTTACAATATGTTACTGTAGTTTTAGATAAATCCAGCTTGTCTGAATTATCCGGCAAATGTGAGAGAGGCATAAACAGGGCGCCCGGGATGTGACCTGCTTCATATTCAGCAGGTTCACGCACATCAATGAGTGTCATGCTTTCCTGACCTTTTTTTTGTATCATATGTTTTGTTTCTGTCACAGTAAGTTTATCTACTGTGGTAAAAAAATCTGAAATCTTCACCTTTATTTATTCTTTCCCGTACCCTGACCTGCTTAAGACATTTATAAGCATACACCCGGTGACAGAAAGTCTCAATGAAAACATCTTTCGGCATGCAGGGCGCTAATTATATTTTCAGGCGGCACATTGTGTCAATACCCCCGCTGATTTAATAAATGCGGCTAGCCTTCGACTATACTATGCTCTTTCCACATAAACCAGTTCCCGGTATCATCAAGGAAGTTGTGAGTATTTGCAAAGATACTGTAATGCTGTTCTTCTTCTTTTATCAGTTTTTCATAAAGGGTCTTTTCTTTGGCCGAAGAGGCCCCGGACAGTAATTTCCTGTAAAACTCGATCCCTTCCTTTTCCATTTTCATCGCGATCCTGAAGGCCTCAAGCTCATCAGCCGTGGCTTTTACCTGTTCCATCATTTCATCTTTCATCTGTTCAAACACGGTCTTGATGTTCTCAATCGGGTGCACGTCCTCAATCTGCACATCCATTCCTTTTAATAATTTGTTGACGTATTCCAGATGACGCTTTTCATCCGCAGCGACTGTTTCAAACATCTTTTTCCCCGCCGGGTATCCGGTCTTTTTTGCAGCTTCCGAGTAAAACTTGATGGCGTCCGTTTCCATCTTCCTGGCTATTTCAATCGCATTCATTCTTTGTCTTTTCCTCCATGTAGAGATTTAACGTATATTTCTATTCAGAGCATTATTATAAGTCAGACCATGAAAATTTCACTTAACTTCATATGCAGATTCTATCAGATTAATACGCATTGTCAATGTTGTCATCCCAATTTTCCTGTAGTAAAATTATCAGCAATGTGTATCATACAAATATGAAATACCGGATAGACCTTCATGTGCATTCAAAGTTCAGCGGGGACACGGATTCAGAGCCTGAAGAATCAGTCCTTCATGCCATCAGGGCCGGTCTTCAGGGTATAGCGTTTACCGAGCATTATTCATACGAGGCCTCCGGGTTTGCCGAGGGCTTAAGGGAAAAATACAAGGATAAAATCATGATATTCAGGGGAGTCGAGTTTTCATCGGCTGAAGGACACTGCCTCGTCTTTGGAGTAAATACTGACACGTTATCCATAAAAAATGCCTCTATTGAAAACATCATTCCCCTTGTAAATGGGAAAGGTGGTGTAGTAATTCCCACTCACCCTTTTCGGGGATCAAACAGTATCGGGGACAGGATAATAGATTTAAAAGACCTATGCGCCCTCGAAGGTCACAATGGTTATGCCCATTATTTCCAGAATGCAAAGGCTGTCAGGACCGCTGAAGAGCTGAAGCTCCCATATACAGGAGGCTCGGACGCGCACCTATCGCATGAGGTGGGGGCCTGTTATACGGAATTCCGTCATGTTGTTACATACGATAATTTCATTGACCTTCTGCTCGGCGGGGACTATACAGGGGTGGACACCAGAAAGATCAGCAGGGTCTGGCCGTTTTAAAATGTCAGGATAGCATATCGATATTGACCTATTGACTAAAATTACTTATCTGATAAAATTGAACCAGACAAGGAATCGTTTCATCTGATGACTATAGAAATTAACAACACGCAAAGGAGGAATGGAAGATGAGCAAGATAGGCGAGCAGTTTCAGAGCGCTGACTGGAAGGCTGAAAAACATGTGCCGGT
Source organism: Thermodesulfovibrionia bacterium (assembly GCA_020053105.1). Taxonomy (GTDB): domain Bacteria; phylum Nitrospirota; class Thermodesulfovibrionia; order UBA6902; family UBA6902; genus UBA6902. The sequence goes on along the minus strand of JAGVNU010000114.1, from coordinate 4,129 downwards.
AATCGATGCCCCCGACTCAGTGAAAGCGGATGACAATTTTACCGTCACAGTCAGTGTGGGAAAGGAAATAGCGCATCCTAATACAACTGAGCATCATATCAGCTGGGTCCAGCTTTTTTTTAAACCGGAGGGAGGGAAATTTACTCACCAGGTCGGCAGCTTTGAGTTCTCGGCCCATGGTGAATCCGCAGAAGGGGCCAATGCAGGACCTGTATACACCCATCATTCCGTCACAGCCAGCCTTAAGATAAAAAAACCGGGTACCCTATTTGCCGCGAGCCTGTGTAATATTCACGGCCTGTGGGAAAGCTCGAAAGAGATCAAAGTAATATAAATAACCGGACAGTATTTCCGGAAAGTCGGGAGAAAGAGAAATGCATGGCGCATTTCTCTTTCTGTTACCTGCTTTGAAAAGTGATATATGAAATCATTTATGATTGATCACGGGTCATCACCAAATTGAAGTCATTTGCTATATAATATGGCTGAATCAATAAACTGATTCAGCTCCCGAACATGGAAAACAAACCAGATTATAAGAAAATATTAACTGAAAAGATGAAAAACCCCCAGTGGCGTTTGGCTCTGCTTGTAATCTCTACGCTCTCCATTCTTATTATATGGAACTTAACACAGACAGCAGGAGTGCCCAGGCAATATACCATCAGCTACAGTCAGTTTCTAGAGCAGCTTGACGCGAACAATATCAATTCCGTGACTATAAAAAAACTGATTGTAAGAGGAGCATTGAAGGAAGAAAAAGCAATCTTTCTCGCCAATGGGAAGACCTCGTTTAAAGTGAAGGACTTTCAGACATTCCTGCCGTCCTTTCAGGGAGAGGACCTTCTGGCAAAACTAAAAGAAAGGAATGTGTATATCGAGGTCGAGTCCACAGAGGAGTTGTCTGCTTTCTGGCAGTTCATAGTCGGGCTCTTGCCATGGGTCCTGATAATAGGAATTTGGATATTCATCATGAGGCGTGCACAGGGGGGGGTACAGGGCGGCCCCGGCGGGCTTTTCTCTTTCGGCACAAGCAAGGCGAAACTCCATGATGTACAAAAAGCAGGCGTAACTTTTAAAGACGTGGCAGGCATGGACAATGCCAAAAAAGACCTGGGCGAAACTATAGAATTTTTGAAAGACCCTACAAGGTTCAAGAAACTCGGGGCCAAAGTGCCTAAAGGAGTGCTGCTGTTCGGTCCTCCAGGTACTGGGAAGACACTCCTTGCCCGTGCAGTTGCAGGCGAAGCAGGGGTCCCGTTTTACAGCATAAGCGCATCCGAATTCATTGAAATGTTTGTCGGCGTCGGCGCCTCGCGTGTAAGGGACATGTTTAAGAAGGCAAGGGACTCGCAGCCGAGCATTATTTTCATTGATGAAATCGACTCTGTCGGGCGCACCCGCGGGACCGGCCTCGGAGGAGGACACGATGAAAGGGAGCAGACCCTCAATCAGCTCCTGAGCGAACTGGACGGGTTTGAACCCCATGAAGAAGTGATTGTTATAGCGGCGACAAACAGGCCGGATGTCCTGGACCCCGCGCTTCTGAGGCCAGGACGCTTTGACAGGCATATCATCATAGACCGTCCCGGATGGAAAGACCGCAGAGCCATCCTTGAAGTGCACGCAAAAGATAAAGTGCTGGCGGATGATGTTGACCTTGACCGTATAGCAAAAGGTACCCCGGGTATGACAGGCGCTGACCTGGAAAACCTCATTAACGAAGCCGCGCTCATTGCGACCCGGGACAATAAAGACAACATCAGCAATCAGGATTTCGAAGAAGCGCGGGACAAGATACTTATGGGCGCTGTAAGAGAAGACACAATTAATGATCTTGAAAAGAAGATAACGGCGTATCATGAGGCCGGACATGCTTTAGTGGCCCGGGAGCTTCCCGGTACTGATCCGATACACAAAGTCAGCATAATCCCCCGCGGGATGGCCATGGGAGTCACCCAGCAACTCCCGGAAGAAGACCGCCACTACTATCCCATGAAATATCTCATGAACCGTTTGGCCGTTATGCTTGGAGGCAGGGTCGCGGAAAAAATCGTTTTTGATGACGTAAGCACCGGCGCCCAGAGTGATCTGAAAGAAGCTTCATCTCTTGCTGAAAAAATGGTGGCGCAATGGGGAATGAGCGATAAAGTGGGGCCGTTGAGTCTCGGACGCGGTGAAGAGCACCCTTTTCTGGGAAGAGACATCTCCCTTCCGAAACGATATAGCGAAGACATGGCGTGGCTTATGGACCAGGAAATACGCAGGTTAATTGTTGAGGCGGAAGCCAGGGCCGAAGATATATTGAAAAACAGGAGGACCGTCCTTGATAAGCTGGCTGAAACACTTATCAAAGAAGAAGTCCTTGACAGGGAAGACGTTGACCGGGTTATCAGGGAAAGCGCTTAATTTTTTCCGTTAAAAAAATTTACCCTCTGCTCCTTCTTTTAAGTAAGGGAAAATGCTGGAACTTATTAAAAAAGAATTTGTCCTTCGAAAAGACCTTATTTATCTCAACCACGCCGGGGTTTCTCCATGGCCATTACGAACGGCAAGGACTGTTCAGCAGTTTGCCGAAGAAAATATGCTGCAAGGGTCCCTGAGATATCCTGAATGGGTAAAGGTCGAAATGAACCTGAGAGACCAGGCCCGGCAGTTACTGAACGCCCCTTCAAAAGACGACATAGCGCTTCTCAAAAACACATCTGAGGCCCTTTCAGCAGTGGCATACGGCCTGGACTGGAAAGCAGGAGACAACATAGTCAGCAGCAATCAGGAATTCCCTTCGAACCGCATTGTCTGGGAATCTCTTTCTGAAAAGGGCGTAGAATTCCGTGAAGCGGACCTGAACAGCACTGCTTCCCCTGAAGACGCCCTATTCTCTCTTGTCGATGACAGAACAAAACTGCTCACTATCAGTTCAGTTCAGTTTTCCACCGGATTTAAAATGGACCTCGGGCGTATAGGGGAATTTTGCAGACAAAGGGGGGTCCTGTTCTGCGTGGACGCGATTCAGAGCCTGGGGGCCGTTCAATTTGACGTTCAAAAGATAAGGGCTGATTTTGTCATGGCTGATGGACACAAATGGATGCTCGGGCCCGAAGGTCTTGCAGTATTTTATTGTCATCCTGACGCCAGAAACAAGCTGCGGCTGAACCAGTTCGGGTGGCACATGGTTGAGGCCACGGGTGACTTTGACCGCAAGGATTGGTCTGTTGCAAAGACCGCGCGCCGCTTCGAATGCGGCAGCCCTAACATGCTCGGCATTCATGCCCTTAGCGCAAGCCTTTCCCTTTTGCTGGAATTTGGAATGGACTATATTGGAAATGAGGTATTAAAAAGAAGCGAATACCTGTTTGACAAGATTAAATCCATGGCTGACATAGAGCTGATAACGCGGACCGGACAAGACCGTTATGCCGGAATAGTTACCTTCCGGAGTAACAGAACAGACAATTCAGCGCTGTATCAGTATCTTATGCAAAATAAAGTCATGTGCGCCCCCCGCTGCGGAGGCATCCGTCTGTCCCCTCATTTCTACACGCCCTATGAGCATCTCGATCAGGTAATTGATATGGCAGCGAAGTTTAGTGACTGAATGGATACTAATAATAATTTCTAATGCAGTGTCTTGAGAAATTCCTTATATTCCTGGGAAGGATTAATGATTTCCAGGCCGACACTTTTTGATTTGTCATCCGCGGAGTCCTCGGCCCATTTTATATTACAGTTAAGATTAATGGTCTTACCATTGGAAAGTTCGAGTTCAAGATCCAGTTCAGTTCCGGGGATGTATTTATTTTTCTTTTCAGGCGCGGTAATCATATAGATACCGGTTTCTGAAATATTTTCGATAAATACCGAGCAATTATTAATGCATGAAATACGCTCTGCCTTTAAGTTGATGGTTACTCTTCTGGACCCTCTTCTTTCCATAAAACCTTCCTTTCATCATTTTATAATAAGTAAAGGCTGGGGAACTACTGCAAAACTTTAAATGAAACCGGCAGTTTTGTCAACATCCCCGCTGTCTTGCCATCCCCCAGTTTTGAGCGGAAATAAATAACGAAGGTAATAATCTGGAAGAGAAAATACTTGACAAAGGATTATTTTCCGATTAACTTAATTG